>JAFMJQ010000102.1 GCA_017853415.1 Thermoleophilia bacterium
CGTCCCGGCCCGCGGGGCGAGGGCGGATTCCCCAGCCGGCATGCGGCGTCGTCCACGGCCATCGCGCTGGTGGTGGCACGCGAGCGGCCCGTGCTGGGCGCGGCGGCCGTGCTGGCGGCGCTCACCGGGCTCACCGCGCGCGTGGCGGCGGCCGATCACGACCCGCTCGACGTGGTGGCCGGTGCCGGGCTCGGGGCGGCGGTGGCGCGGCTTACGCGGCGTCGGCGACGGGCACGGCGCGGAACTCGCCGGTGACGTCGTCATCGCCCGTGGCACGCGTGCGCACCATGTCCTGCTGAAGGGCGGCCCCGGCGCGCTCGATGAGGGCGTCCGGTCCGGTGTCGCCGTCCTGCCACTGCGCCACCCCCACGCCCACCGAGCCGGCGGTCACGCGCAGGCCGTCGTGATCGCGCACCGCCACGCCCTCGAGGGCCAGGGCGATGCGCTCCGCGAGCTCGCGGGCCGCCTCGGATGATCCGGGCACGAGGGCCACGTAACGGCCGTCGGCCTGCTCCATCACCAGGTCCGACCCCGACGTGATGCCCATGACGGCCGCGGTGCAGGCCTCGAGCAGGTGATCGAGGACGTCGTCGCCGTGGCGCTCGCCGATGAGGTCGACCCGCGGCACGGCCACGATGGCCACCGACACGGGGCTGCCGGTCTCGGCCGCGCGGCGGCAGTCGCGGGCGGCGATGAGGTCGAACACCTGCTCCGGGGCCACCGCGGCGGCGCGGCCCTGCTGGCGCCCGAACGACGGAAGCGCCGCCATGACGCCCTGGGCCATGCCGGCGTGCGCGGCGCCGAGGGCCGCGACCACCACGATGGCCACGAACCCCGCGAAGACCTCGAGCGACGTCACCTGCCCACCCGATGCCGCGGCGAGGCCGATGGCGCAGGCGAGCAGGGTGGCGATGAGCCCCGTGCCGCCCGCGAGCGGCGCGGCGAGCGCGGCGGGGATCACCAGCAGCGGCCACATCCACCAGCTGCCGAGCGCCACGATGGGCACCACGGTCACCAGCACGAGCGCCGCGAGGAGCGCGAGGCGACGCTGCCGGTACCGCGCGGCGAGGGCGGCGTCCGGGGCCACGTCGTACTCGGGGTTCTCGATCACCGTCTTCCTGCGGTGAACCGGCCTCGGCAATCCGGTTTCGGGAAAACTAGAAGGCGGCTCGGACGCTCCCGCTAGGCTCGACCCGTGACCATCGTGGGCATCGTCGGGGCGGGGACCATGGGCGCGGAGATCGCGCACGTGGCGTCGGTGGCGGGCATGCACGTGCGCGTGGCCGATGCCGACATGGCGCGCGCCGAGGGCGGCGTGGCACGTGCCCGGGTCATCGGCGAGAAGCGCGTGGAGCGCGGCCGGCTCGATGCGGCGACGGCCGCGGACGCGGCGCGGCGCGTGCGGGCGGTGGGCGCGATCGACGACCTGGCCGGGGTGGACGTGGTGATCGAGGCCGTGCCCGAGGACCTCGCGCTGAAGACGGCGGTCCACCGGCGCATCGATGAGGTGGTGGGGCCGGACGTGCTCGTGGCCACCAACACGTCCGGGCTCTCGGTGACCGCCCTCGGCGATGCCACGGCGCGCCCCTCGCGCCTGGTGGGGCTGCACTTCTTCAACCCCGCCAGCACCATGAGGCTGGTCGAGGTGATCGCCGGCGCCGCCACCGCCGAGGACACCGTGGCGCGCGCCACCGCGCTTGCCGAGGCCCTCGGGAAGACCCCCGTGCGGGTGCGCGAGTGCCCGGGGTTCGTGGTGAACCGCGTGCTGGTGCGGGCCATGGCCGAGGCCTTCCGTGCCGCCGCCGGGGCGCCGGTCGATCGCCGTGCCGCCGATGCCATGGTCGCCGACGGCGGCCCGGCGCCCATGGGCCCCTTCGCCCTCGGCGACCTCGTGGGGCTCGACGTGCTCGAGAGCATCCGCGCCGACCTCGAGGCCGCCTACGGCGACCGCTTCGACGATGCCGGCACCCTTGCGCCCCTGGTGGCCGCGGGCCGCCTGGGCCGCAAGACCGGGGGTGGCCTGGTGCCCGATGGCGACGCCCGGCCCACCGGCACCGAGCCGGTGGTTGCCGCCATCTACTACGCCGGGGCCATGGACGAGGCACGCAGGCTCGCCGACGAGGGCGTTGCGGCGCCCGACGACATCGACCTGGCCATGCGCCTGGGCGCCGGGTGGTCCGAGGGGCCGCTGGCCAGCGGCTGAGGCCGGCTAGATCTCCACCGGCACGGCCCACCCGGGCGTGATGCCGAACCGCTGCGACACGGGGGTGAGGATGTCGCCCTCGAGCACCTCGATGTGATCGAGCGACACCTGCGAGGGGTGCTCCACGCCGGTGGTGCGGGCGAGGCGGGTGATCTCGCGCCGCAGGGCGATGACGTACGACGCCGCGCGCGCGGCCTTGAGGGTTGGGTCGATCCCCCGCTGGCGCCAGCGCGACTGCGTGGCGACGCCGCTCGGGCAGTGGCCCGTGTGGCAGCGCTGCGCCTGGATGCACCCGATCGACAGCATGGCCTCGCGGGCGACGTTCACCATGTCGGCGCCGAGGGCGAAGGCCATGATGGCCTCCTCGGGCAGGCCCAGCCGCCCGCTGCCGATCCACGTGAGGCGGTGCTGCAGGCCGCGTTCGGCGAACGCCCTCAGCGCGCGCGCCTGCGCGAGCCGGTACGGCAGCCCCACGTGATCGACGAACGCCAGCGGGCCCGACCCCGTGCCGCCCTCACCGCCGTCGATGGTGATGAAGTCCACGCCCCGCGACCCGCCGTCCATCTCGCGGGCGAGATCCGACCAGAAGCGCGGGTCGCCCACCGCCGACTTGATGCCCACCGGCACGCCGGTGGCCTCGGCGATGCGCTCCACCACGTCGAGCAACTCGTCCACGCTGCCGAATTCCGGGTTGCGCGACGGGCTCACGCACGCCGTGCCGGGCTCCACGCCGCGGATCTCGGCGATCTCGGGCGTCACCTTCGATGCCGGCAGCATGCCCCCCACGCCGGGCTTCGCCCCCTGGCTCAGCTTCAGCTCGATCGCACGGATCGGATGCCGCTCCACGAGGTCCACCAGCTTCGGGAGGTCGAGCCTGCCGTGGCGATCGCGGGCCCCGTACCAGCCCGTGCCGAACTGCATCACGAGCTCACCGCCCTGCAGGTGGTACGGCGTGAGCCCCCCTTCGCCGGTGGTCTGCAGGCAGCCCGCGAGCGCGGCACCGGCGTTGAGCGACTCCACGGCGCGCGCCGAGAGCGCGCCGAACGACATGCCCGAGATGTTCACCACCGACGCCGGGCGGAACGCCTTCGGGCGCTCGCGCGGGCCGCCCAGCACCTTGGCCGACTGCAGGGGCCAGTCGTCGGGGTCGCCGCCCTCGGGGGCGGGGGCCGGGAACGCCGTCGGGCTGATGATCAGGTACCCGGGCGACCGCTCGAACTCCGCATCGGTGCCGAACCCGAACGAGTTGTTCTGGTGCTTGCTGCTGGCGTAGATCCACCGGCGCTGGTTGCGGCTGAACGGCCGCTCGTCGTCGTTGGTGGTGACGATGTACTGGCGCAGCTCGGGCCCGAAGGCCTCGAGGATGTACCGCAGGTGCCCGACGACCGGGAACACGCGCAGGATCGAGTGGCGACGCTGCAGGACGTCGTAGATGGCGACCAGCAGGAGCAACGCCCCGATGCCGATGAGCACCCACCACCACCCCGACACAGGACCTCCTCGCCCGACGTGACCCGTCGATCGTGCCCGATGCGCCGGACGGGACGCCCTCGAACGTCGCGATACTCTGTAAGGGTGTTGCAGATCGCGCCCAACCCCGCGCTGGCCGGACGCTCCGTGCTGAGCCTGATGAACCATCCGGCGGACGCCGTGCGCGAGGTGCTCGACCTGGCCGACCGGCTGAAGGCCGATGCGGAATGGCCGCAGGCCCTCGCCGGGCGCAGCGTGGCCCTCATCTTCGAGCAGCCGTCCACGCGCACGCGGGTGTCGTTCGAGGTCGGAATCGCGCGGTTGGGCGGCCACCCCGTGGTGCTCGCGGGGCGCGACATGCAGCTCGGACGCGGCGAGACCATCGAGGACACCGCGAAGGTGCTCTCGCGCTTCGTCGATGCCATCGTCATCCGCACCGTCGACCACGCCAAGGTGGTGGCGCTGGCCGAGCACGCCGACGTGCCGGTGATCAACGCCCTCACGCACGATCACCACCCCTGCCAGGGGCTGGCCGACGTCATGACCATCCGCGAGCGATTCGGCGACCTCGCCGGCGTGCGGGCGGCCTACGTGGGCGACGGCAACAACTGCTGCCACTCGCTCATGGTGGCCGGGGCGCTCATGGGCATGGAGGTGGTGGCCGGCTGCCCCGACGGCTACCTGCCCGACCCCGACGTGGTGGCGCGCGCGGACGCCATCGCCCGCGAGCGCGGTGGCCGCGTGTGGGTGGTCACCGACCCGCGCGAGGCGGTACACGACGCGCGCGCGGTGTACACCGATGTCTGGGTGTCGATGGGCGACGAGGACGAGGAGGCCGAGCGCCTGCGCGTGTTCTCGCCCTACCGGGTGGACGAGGCGCTCATGCACGCCGCGGCGCCCGACGCCGTGGCCATGCACCCGCTGCCCGCCCACGACGGGCTCGAGATCACCCGGGCCGTGTACCACGGGCCCCGCTCGGCCGTGTGGGACGAGGCCGAGAACCGCCTGCATGTCCAGGCGGCCCTCCTCCTGCACATCCTCGGCTAGCCACCGGCGCGATGGCGCGGATCCTTTCGGACGACCTGCCGCGCCCGCGCGTGCCCGTGCTCACCTACGCGCTCATGGCGGCGTGGACGGTGCTCTGGATCATCCAGTCGATCCGGCCCGACGACGGCAACATCGACGACTCCTCGCAGGCCCTCGCCTGCCGCTGGGGCATGGTGCCCGCGCACCTCACCGGGCAGGGCGGCGCCGTGGCCGGGGACCCATGCGTGGTGCTGTCCACCGAGCACTCGCCGTGGGTGGAGACCCTCACCGCGCAGTTCCTTCACGCGTCGTGGTGGCACCTGCTCGGCAACCTGGTGCTCATCTGGATCTTCGCGCCGGCGGTGGAGGAGCGCCTTGGCCGGGCGCGGTTCCTGCCGTTCGTCATCGGCGTGGGCTACGTGGCGTTCCTGGCCGAGGCCGTCGTCGACGCCTCCTCGGCGCAGCCGGTGATCGGCGGGTCGGGAATCGTTGCCGGCGTGCTCGGCGCCTACCTGGTGCTCTTCCCGCGCGCACGCCTGCACCTCGCGTGGACCGACGCCCGACGTGGCGCGGGGCTGCCCGCCTGGATACTCATCGCCCTCTGGGTGGCCTGGGAGACCGTGGCCGCGATCTCCGGCGCGCAGGCGGGCACGGCCCACTGGGTGCACGTGGTGGGATTCGCCCTGGGCGCCCTGCTGGCGATCCCCGTGGCCGCGGGACGCCCCGACGTCGCCGCCCCCGATGCCGCGGCCCCGGCGCGCCCGGAGGTCGCGTGGGTGCGCGTGGCGATCGCGCACAACCAACCCGAGGCCGAGATGATCCAGGGCATCCTCACCGACGCCGGCATCCCCGCGTACGTGCGCCGCATGGCGGGGTTCGACGTGCCCGACTACCTGGCGGGCGGCCCGCGGGACATCATGGTGCCGGGCGACCGGGCCATCGAGGCCCA
>JAFMJQ010000022.1 GCA_017853415.1 Thermoleophilia bacterium
AGGGTGCGCTCGCGGGTGACGGGATCGCCCTTGCGCACGATCTCGCGCACCTCGTCGGCCGGCAGCCCGACGTCGATGTAGTGATCGTCGGGCTTGGGCAGGGCCTTGCGCTCCTCGGGGCTCATGATGTGGATCGGCTTCGCCCCCATCACCCCGAGCAGGTCCTCGCGCCCGTGCACGATCACCCGCTGCGCCACCTTGGTCTTGGGGTCGAAGCCCCCGAGCGGCACCACGCGGATATAGCCCTCGTCATCGACGTGGGTGACCATGAACCCGAGCTCATCCATGTGGGCCGCCAGCATCACCCGCGGCCCTCCCCCGCCCTTCCGCACGGCTGAGACGTTGCCGAGGGGATCGACGGAGATCTCATCGGCGTGGGGCCTGAGTTCCTCGATCACCACCTCACGAATGCGCTCCTCCCGGCCGGGGGCGCCGGGGGTCTCGCACAGGCGCGTGAGCAGGTCGATGTCGAAGTCGGGTGTGTCGGTCACAGCACGATCCAGGTCGTGAGGAAGTATCCGGCCAGAGATGCGAAGAGCAGGGAGTCGAAGCGGTCGAGGATCCCTCCGTGCCCGGCGAGGATCTTGCCGGAATCCTTCACGCCGACGTCCCTCTTGATCATCGACTCGAAGATATCCCCCACGTACGCCGCGAGGCAGTGCGCCAGGCCGATGACCAGCGACTGCCACCAGTTGATCCAGTCCATGTACAGACCGGCGAACCACACGGCGGCGGTCCCCACCACCAGGCCGCCGACGAAGCCCTCCCACGTCTTGTTGGGCGAGGTGCGCGGCGCGATCTTCCGGCGGCCCCAGAGTCGCCCCGAGAAGTAGGACGCCGTGTCGAATACCCACACGGCCACGAGCAGGTTGATGATCGCACCGGCGCCATCGGGAAGGTCGCGGGTGAGCACGAGCACCCCGGCGGGAAGCGCGATGTAGACCCCGCCCATGAGCACCAGCGCCACCCGGCCCGTGATGCCGTCGCGGTCGGGCAGCGTGAGCGCCGCGATCGCGGCGAGGAACAGCCCAGCGGCCAGCGCGAACAGCAGGGCGCGCTCGGGCGGCGACGCGGCCCACGCCAGCACCACGCCGAGCAGGGCCGTGGCGTATCCGGCCCAGGCCAGATGCCGCGGAACCCCGAACAGGCCGTAGAACTCATAAAGCGCGGCGAGGGCCACGACCAGGGCGAAGGCCGCGAATACGGCGCCACCGAAGTAGACCGCCGCCACGATGACGGCGATACCCGGGATCGCCACTGCGATGCGGCTCATCATCGGGCGCCGAACCTCCGCGTGCGGCGTGCGTACTCCTCGAAGGCTGCCCGCAGGTCGTCCGGCCCGAAGTCGGGCCACATGCGGTCCGAGAACACCAGCTCGGCATAGGCCGACTGCCACAGGAGGAAGTTCGACAGCCGCTGCTCGCCGCTGGTGCGGATGATCAGCTCGGGGTCGCGCAGGTCGGGGGCGTACATGTAACGACCGAACTCCTCGTCCGGTGCGTCGGCACCTGCCTCGGCCACGAACCGGCGCGCGGCGTCCACGATCTCGGCCCGCCCGCCGTAGTTCATCGCGATGAAGAGCCGCATGCGATCGTGCCGGGCCGTCCTGGCCTCGGCCTCCGCGATCTTCGCGAGCAGGGCGTCGTCGAGCTGGTCGAGCCGGCCGATGAAGCGGATTGCCACCCCCTCGGCATCGAGGTCGGGCACCTCGCGGTCGATGAGCTCCGAGAACAGCACCATGAGGTCGTCCACCTCATCCTGCGGCCGGTTCCAGTTCTCGGTTGAGAACGAGAACACGGTGAGGTCGCGCACGCCCATGTCGCCGGCCGCGCGCACCACCCGGCGCAGGGCCTTGGCCCCGGCGCGGTGGCCGGCGGACGTCGGCAGCCGGCGGCGGCGGGCCCAGCGGCCGTTGCCGTCCATGATGATGGCCACCGATTCGGGCACCGCGGATCGCGGCTCCTCGGGGCGGCGGGAGGGGCGGGTGCCGAGCGCGATGCGCGCGGCCCGCAGGCGCGAGAGGAGCGCCATCACACCTCCATGATCTCGGCCTCCTTGCGGGCCAGCATCTCGTCGACGGCCTTCACCTCGGCGTCGGTGAGCTTCTGGACCTCATCCTGCGCGCGCGAGAGGTCGTTCTTCGACACCTCGCCGTCCTTCTCGGCCCGCTTGAGCTCGTTCAGCACGTCACGGCGCACGTTGCGCACGGCCACGCGGGCCTCCTCCGCCATGCGGTGGGCCACCTTCACGAGCTCCTTGCGGCGCTCCTCGGTGAGCTGCGGAAGAGGGAGGCGGATCGTGTTGCCGTCGTTGCTCGGGGTGAGTCCGAGGTCGGACTCCTGGATGGCCCGCTCCACGTCCTGGATGAGCGTCTTGTCGAAGGGCTGCACGGTGAGCAGGCGCGGCTCGGGGGCGTGGATCTTCGCAACCTGGGCCAGCGGGGTCGGCGCGCCGTAGGCATCCACCTGGATGCGGTCGAGCAGGGTGGTGGAGGCCCGCCCGGTGCGGAGGCTGGCGAATTCGCCGCCAAGGTTCTTCACCGCGCCCTCCATGCGGCGCTTGGTGTCGTCGAGCCTCTCCTTCATGGTCCCTCCCCCTCAGGGCCCGTCAGGGCCGCTCACGATCGTGCCGACGTGCTCTCCGTCAAGCAGGCGGGCGATGTTGCCCTCGTCCTGCATGTTGAAGACCAGCAGCGGCAGGTCATTGTCCATGCACAGCGTGAGCGCGGTGGTGTCCATCACGTGCAGGCCGCGCTCGATGACCTCCATGTGCGTGATGCGGTCGATGAGCTCTGCCGAGGGGTCCTCCCGCGGGTCGGCCGTCATCACGCCCTCCACATTGTTCTTCGCCATGAGTATGCACTCGGCACCGATCTCCAGGGCACGCAGCGCCGCGGTGGTGTCGGTGGTGAAGAACGGGTTGCCGGTGCCGGCCGCGAAGATGACCACGCGCTTCTTCTCGAGGTGGCGGATCGCGCGGCGGCGGATATAGGGCTCCGCGACCTCCTGCATGGCGATGGCCGACTGGATGCGGGTGGTGACCCCCAGCTTCTCGAGCGCGTCCTGGATCGCCAGCGCGTTGAGCATCGTGGCGATCATCCCCATGTAGTCGGCGGTGGCGCGGTCCATGCCGCTGGCCGCGCCGATGACGCCCCGGAAGATGTTGCCGGCGCCCACCACCACCGCGACCTCCACGTCGCGATCGGTGGCCCCCTTCACGACGCGGGCCACCCCGGCGATGCGATCGGGGTCGATGCCGTACCCCTGCTCGCCCATCAGCGCCTCACCCGAGAGCTTCAGCAGCACCCGGGACCAGGCGGCATGCCCGCCCGCACCCGCCGACGCGGATGCGGGGCCGGGCTGGTCGCTACTCCCCAAGCTGATAGACCGTGAACCGCCGGATGGTGATGTTCTCGCCGAGCTCCGACGACGTCTCGGCCCGCAGCTCCTCCATCGTGCGCTGCTTCTTCTCGGTGGCGTCACGGAAGAAGGGCTGCTCGAGCAGGCAGATCTCGCCGAGGTGCTTGGCGAGCTTGCCCTCCACGATCTTCTCGCGGGCGTTCTCGGGCTTGTCCTTGGCCTGCTCGGCGTAGACCTCGCGCTCCCGGGCCTTGTACTCGTCGGGGACATCGTCCACCGACACGTAGGTGGGCTTCATCGCGGCCACGTTCAGGGCGACGTCCCGCGCGAACTGCTGGAAGCGATCCGTGCGCGCCACGAAGTCGGTCTCGCAGTTGACCTCGACGATCACGCCCAGCTGGCCACCCTGGTGGATGTAGCTGGCGATGGTGCCCTCGTTGACCTCACGGCCCGAACGCTTCGCGGCATCGGCCAGGCCCTGCTTGCGCAGGAGGGTGGCCGCCTCCTCGAGGTCGCCGCCCGACTCGGTCAGGGCCTTCTTGCAGTCCATCATTCCTGCGCCGGTCTTCTCGCGAAGTTCCTTCACGAGCGCGGCGGGGATCTGCGCGGTGCTCACGCCTGCTCCTCCTCGCTGGTGATGGCCTCGGCCACGATCTCCTCGACCACCGCGTCGGCGGCGAGCTCGGACGCGGCCTCCTCCAGCACGGCCTCCGCGGCCACGGCGGCGGCGGCCGTCTCGACGTCGCCCCGGGCGGTGGCCTGGGCCGCGACCTCAGCGGCCACGTCAGCGGCCTCCACGACCTCCACGGCGGCGGCCAGGTCGGCCTCGGCCTCCTGCACCACCTCGGCCGCGGCCATGGCCACGGCGGCGTCGGCCTGCTCCACCGCCGCCACCTCATCGGCGGCCACGCGCGAGCTGTCGCGCGCGGCGCGGGCAGCATCGGGGTCGCCGGCGGCCTGGGCCGCGGCGGCCGCGGCGCGGGCCTCCTCGTAGCCACCCTGCGGGTCGAGCCCCTTGCCCTCGCGGATGCCGTCGGCGATCACCGACAGCACGAGGGAGCACGAGCGGATGGCATCGTCGTTGCCCGGGATGACGTAGCTCGCCTCGTCCGGGTCGCAGTTGGTGTCCACCAGGCCGATCACCGGGATACCCAGGCGGTTGGCCTCGCGCACGCCGATGGCCTCCTTCTTGAGGTCCACGATCACCACGGCGTCGGGGCGGCGCTGCATCTCGGCCACGCCGCCGAGGTTGGCCTCGAGCTTCACGAGCTCGGCCATGGCGGCGAGGCGCTCACGCGTGGGCAGCAGCTCGAGCTGGCCACCGGCCTTCTGGGCGCGGAGCTCGTGCAGGCGCCTGATGCGCTGGCTGATGGTGCTCCAGTTGGTGAGCAGGCCGCCGAGCCAGCGGTGCGACACGTACGGCATGCCGGCGCGGATCGCCTGCTCGCGCACGGAGTCCTGGCACTGCTTCTTGGTGCCCACGAACATCACGGTGCCGCCCCTCTCGGCGACGTTGCGCGAGAAGGTGTGGGCGCGCTCGAGCAGGTCGAGCGTCTGCTCGAGGTCGATGATGTAGATGCCGCTGCGCTCGCCGAAGATGAATCGCTTCATCTTCGGGTTCCAGCGGCGGGTCTGGTGCCCGAAGTGCACTCCGGACTCCAGGAGCTGCTTCATGGTGACGACGGCCACGCGTCGCGTCTCCTTGTTCGGTTTCGATCAGAAAGCCCGTGCGCCACCGCGGGGAACCGGGATTCCGGTCACCGCCCCGCGATTTCACGCGCCCGGGGTTGGGTGCGAATGAATGGCCGTTTTCGGCCGGTCGGGGATACTAGCCGTCCCGGGCCGCCCGGGCACGCGCATCGTCGAGCGCCGCCTGCAGGTCGGCCGGCAGCGGGCTCTCGAACGACAGGTGCTCTCCCGTCTCGGGGTGGTCGAACCCCAGGCGATATGCGTGCAGGAACTGCCGGCCCAGGCCATGATCGGCCCTGCCGCGGCCGTATACCGGGTCGCCGAACACCGGGTGCCCGGCGCTCTCGAGGTGCACGCGCACCTGATGCGTGCGGCCGGTCTCGAGGCGGGCCTCCAGCAGCGCCACATCGCCGATCTGCTCGAGCAGGCGGAAGTGCGTGACGGCCTCGCGGCCCCCCACGGGCACAACGGCCTGCCGCGTGCGCCGGCGGGGGTCCCGCCCGATCGGCCGGTCCACCGTGAGGGCGGGCGGGAAGTCCCCATAGGCGAGCGCCAGGTACCTGCGCTCGATCTCGCGGTCGCGCATCATCCGCGACAACCGCCGGTGGGTGCGCTCATCGCGGGCCACCAGCAGCAGGCCCGAGGTGTCCCTGTCGAGCCGGTGCACGATGCCCGGCCGCTCGGGATCGGCGCCGCCACCCGCGCCCGCACCCAGCAGTCCATGCACGAGGGTGCCCGAGGAGTGGCCCCGCGACGGGTGGGTCACCATTCCGGCCGGCTTGTCGACCACCAGCACATGGTCGTCGGCGTACACCACGGGCACGCCCAGATCCTCTGCCTGCAGCGTCGGTGCGCTCGGGTGGACGGGCACGACGGCCTCCACCTCGTCGCCGAGCGAGAGCGCATGGCGCTTCGCACGCACCGCGCCGTTGACCGTCACAACCCCGGCCTCGATGAGGCGCTGCGCCTCGGCCCTGCTCTCGATCCCCTCGGCGCCGGCGAGCACGGCGTCCAGCCTGCGGCCCTCATCCCCCGCGCCCGCCACCAGGCGGATGCGCCGCTCGTCAGTCATCGCCGGCCGAGAAGACGATGGCGAGCACGAGGATGATCGCCCCGAGCGTCACGGCCATATCGGCCACGTTGAACGGGGGCCAGGGTCCGATGGCGATGAAGTCCGTCACCCCATCACGGCTGATGCGATCGATGAGGTTGCCGATGCTGCCGCCCAGCAGCAGCCCGCCGCCGATCGGCACCAGGCGGTGCTGTCCGGCGTACGCCACCAGCACCACGGCGATGACGGCGATTGCGATGAGCGTGAGGACGGCGATCACGCCGGTGCTCCCCGAGAAGAGGCTGAAGGCGATCCCGGTGTTGATCGTGTGCACGAAGTCGAGCCCCGGGATGACGTCCACCACCTCGCCGGGCGTGATCGTCGACCGCACGATCACCTTCACCAGCTGGTCGAGTGCCACCACCGCCAGGGCGATGAGGGCCATCAGCCGATAGCGCTGGCCGGCCTCGCGCCTGAGGCGACGCGAGATCACGTCGGGCAGGGCCTCACGGGGCGTGCGCCCGGTGCCGCTCATGCGATGTCCTCCGCCAGGCGGGCCAGGCGGGCCTCGACGTCGGCCGGGTCTCCATCGATCTCGATGAGCTTGCGCGCGCCGGACGATCCGCGCCGCAGGCGCACGCCGGATACCCGTACCCCCGCGATGTCGGCGAGGTACGCGCACAGGGCGGCATTCGATTGGCCCTTGTGGGGCGCGGCGGCGATCTGGATGCGCACGGCACCATCCTGCACGCCCACGGCGGTCGTGCGCCGTGCGCGCGGCACCGCCTTCACCGTGACGAGCACTCCCCCGTCGCGTCGGCTCACCCACACGGGTGGCTCGGCGGCCGTCAGAACGCCTCCAGCACGCGCACGACGACCGCGTTGATCACGTAGAGGACGATCAGGGCGACGATCGGCGAGAGATCGAACATGCCGACGGGCGGGATCACCCGGCGGAAGGGCGCGAGGTACCAATCGGTGCTCTCGTGGAAGAAGCGCCAGAGCGCGGACGTCACGCGTCCCGTCGGCGTGGACGGGACCCACGACAGGAGGATGCGGATGATCATCACCACGAGGAAGACCGTGAACAGCGCGTTCACGTAATCGATCGCGAGGTCCACGGCGGTCCCTACAACTCGGCCGCGCGGGCGGCCGCTGCGCGCACGGCCGCGGCCACGGCGTCAGCCGCCCCTGCCGCGTCCATCGCGGCCACGCCTGCCGCGGTGGTTCCACCGGGAGATGTCACGCGGGCCTGCAGCTCGGCGGGGTCGACCCCGCCCGCGAGCAGCGCGGCGGTGCCCGCGAGCACGCCCTGCACCATCGCACGGGCCTCCGCCTCGGGCAGCCCCTGCTCCACCCCGGCCCTCTCCAGGGCCGCGGCCAGGTAGGCGATGAACCCGGGTCCGCTGCCGCCGATGGCGGTGGCCACCCCGAACAGGTCCTCGTCGAGCACCACCACCGCCCCGAGGGGACCGAGCAGGGCGCGTACGCGCGCCTCGCCGTCGGCGTCGAGGCCGCGACTGGCCATCGCCACCACACCCGCCCCGTACGAGACGGCGAGGTTCGGCATGAGCCTCACCACCGGGTGGCCCGGGGCGGCGGCCGCGAGGCGCTCGGTGGGCCACCCGGCAGCCACCGACGCCAGCACGGCGTCGGCCCGCATGCGGGGCACGACGTCCTCGAGCACCTCCGCGAGGTCCTGGGGCTTCACGGCCATCACCACGATGTCGCATGCCGCGGCGTCGCCGGCCTGCACCCCGTGCTGGGCGGCGACCTCCTCTGCCCTCCCGGGCATGAGGTCCTCGACGACCACGCGTGCGTGCGGCGCCAGGCCGGCGGCCATGGCGCCACCCATGGCGCCCACGCCCACGACGCCGATGGCGGGGGCAGAGCGGCTCACGGGATCAGTACTGGTTGAAGAAGCCCTTCTCGAGCAGGCGTGCCCGCTCCTCCGCCGACACCTCGACGTTCCTGGGCGTGAGCAGGAACACCTTGTCGGCGATGCGGGACATGCCCCCGTCGAGGGCGTAGGTAAGGCCGCTGCCGAAGTCGATGAGCCGCTTCGACAGGTCCGTGTCGGTGGTCTGGAGGTTGAGGATCACCGGGATCGACCGCTTGAACTTGTCGGCGATCTCCTGCGCGTCGTTGAAGCTGCGGGGGATCACCAGCGACACCTCAACGCCTCGCGATGAGCGACCGCCACCCGATCCGGCCACGGGTCGGAGGTTGCGCGAGGGCGAGGGCACCCCGGGGTCGGAGTAGATGTCGTCGAAGTCGTCGCCGCGCGACGAGTACGAGCGCCGGGATCCGCGGTCGCGGTCGCGACCGCCACGCTCGTCGCGCGCGTCATCGTCGCGCACGCGGGCGTTGGTCTCGCGATCGTGGCCCTGGTCGTAGTCGTCGTACTCGTCGTAGTCGTCATAGCCGTCGTCGGCCATTCCGAAGTACGCGAGCGTCTTCTGCCAGTAATCGTTCAGCGACATCTACGGCTGCTCCATCCGGGTCGAGTCGACGATTCCCCGTCCGACGCGCACCATGGTAGCGCCAGCCTCCACGGCAACCGCGAAATCCTGCGAAGTGCCCATCGAGAGATCCCGCAGGTCGTGGTCGGGACCCCATCGCAGGGCAAGGCCGTCGCGCAACTCCCGCAGCCGCTCGAACCAGGGACGCGACGCCTCGGGATCGCTGGTGAACGGCGGAAGCGCCATGAGCCCGCCCACCACCACGCCGGCCTGCGAGGCACGCTCGAGCGCAGCGTCGAGCGCCGCCGGGGCGAACCCGCCCTTGGTCTCCTCCCCGGCGAGGTTCACCTGCAGCAGCACGCGGGTCGGTGCCTTCGCGCGGCGCCCGATCTCGTCGATGAGCGAGTCGCGGTCGACCGAGTGGATCAGGCGCACCCGCGGAAGCACGTCCCGCACCTTGCGCCCCTGCAGGTGCCCGATGAAGTCGAACACCACCGCGTCGCCCAGTGCGTCCTGCTTTGCGACGAGGTCCTGCAACCGGTTCTCGCCGATCACCTCCACGCCGGCCTCCACCAGGGCTGGCGCCTCCGCTGCGTCCACGTACTTCCCGGCAAGCACCAGCTGGGCGCTCCCGGGCGCGCGCCCGCTCACCGTGCACGCCTCGTCGATGCGGGCCCGAACCGCGGTGAGCCCCTCCCTCAGCCTCTCGACGTCGATCATCCACCCACCCCGATGCAGATCATGCCCGCCTGGCGCCCGGTGGCAGCACCGTCGCGGCGGTAGGAGAAGAAACGGGCGGCATCGCACGACGTGCACGCGGACTCCACTGCGATACGGGTTCCCGCAACCCCGGCCCGCTCGAGTGCGCGGCGGCAGGCCAGCCCCAGGTCGACCGCGTCCCCGCGCACGACGTCGTCGCCGAAGGCCTCGGCCATGCTGCCGCGCAGGGCGTGGTCCACGGGGTAGCAGCAGGCGCCCACGTGCGGTCCCACCGCCGCCGACACGCCGGACGCGGGCACGCCCATGGCGCTGATGGCCTCGCCGATCACGCCCGCCACGATGCCACGCCAGCCGGCGTGGGCGGCCGCCACCACTGCGCCCTCCTCGTGCCACATGAGGACGACCGGGCAGTCGGCGCCCATCGCGCACAGGGCCACGCCGGGCTCGCGCGTCACCAGCGCATCGGCCTCGGCGAGGCCGTCGAGTGATCCCGTGAACGTGCCGCCGCCCCCCGTGGCCCCCGCGGTCACCACGCTCGCCCCGTGCACCTGCGTGAGCGCCGCCACACGCCCGTGATCGCACCCCACGGCGCGCGCAACCGCCTCGCGGTTGCGGCGAACGGCACCGGCATCATCGCCCACGGTGGCGCCGAGGTTGAGCGATCCATACGGCCCCACGCTGACCCCGCCACGACGCGTGGTGAAGATCGCCCGCACGGGCGCTGCGCCCGTGTCGACCTCGATCACCGGAACGACGGTCAGCGGTACCTCCCCGCCTCCGCCAGCGCGAGGGCCATCTGCTCACCGCGCCCGGTCACCTCGCCATCGAGCATCGCGGCGCGCACCGCGCGCAGGGCGCGGCCGATCCCCGGGCCGGGCGCCACGCCGGCCGCCACCAGGTCTGCGCCCGCAACCTCGGGTGCCATGTCGCGCCACTCCTCCCACCACCGTGCCACGACGTCCGCCCCGCCCACGAGCGCCCCCACCTGGGCCGCCGGGGGCATCTCACGCAGGACGGCGTCCACCTGCGATGGACTCATGCCGCCCTGCAGGTCCCCGGCCCGGGCGAGGCCCGCCCGCACCTCGGCCGCGATCGCCCGTGACCACGCCGGAAGCGCCGCGGCGACGGCGTCATCGGGGCGCACGCCAAGGCCCAGCCGCAGCGCCCAGGCCGCCGGGGCGGGCGCACCCGGCCGGGCGAGGGCGCTCACCAGCGCCGTGAGCCGGTCGTCCCTGCGCTCGTCGGGGTCGGGCCACCCCACGCCCAGCGCCCGGGCCATGGCCAGCGCCACGGGGGCCGCTCCCTCCGCGAGCAGGCGTGCCGCCTCATCCGCCACGCGGCTGTTGACCAGCACCACGCCCGGCGCGGCGTCGCGCGCCCCGACCTCGGTGCCCTCTTCCATGCGGAACCCCAGGCGGGCCGCGTAGCGCAGGGCACGCACCACGCGGCTGGGGTCCTCGGCGAACGCACCGGCGCGAAGCAGGCGAATGCGCTCCGCGGTGATGTCGGCGCGCCCATCGTGCGGGTCGATGATCCCGCCCGCCCCCTCACCGTGCAGCACGTACGCGATGGCGTTCACCGTGAAGTCGCGGCGCGTGAGGTCGTCGAGCAGGTCGCCCGGCTCCACGTCCGGCAGCGCACCGGGCCTGGCGTAGGTCTCGCGACGCGCGGTGACGAGGTCGAGGTGCCTGCCGTGCGGCAGGTCGATGCGCGCCGTCCCGAAGCGCGGGTGGGCCACCACGCGCCCCCCGAGGTCGTGCCCCACCACCCGGGCCAGGGCGATGGCGTCGCCCTCCACCACGAGGTCGATGTCGGGCCCGTGGGTGATGCCCAGCAGGGCGTCGCGCACGGCTCCCCCCACCACCGACACGCGCGGCGCATCGGCGGGCCAGGCCACGCGCGACAGCACGGGATCAGCCTCGGCCCAGGCCCCTACCGCGCTAGCATCATCGCCATGGGAGATCACGTGGCCCGCAACCTCGATGCCTCGGCGCCAATCGCCCTCGACGGACTGGCCGAGGTCATCGCCAGGTGGGAGCCGTGCTCACTCGACGAACTGCGCGCGGCGTCCGATCGCATCCAGCGCGAGGTGCGCGAGTGGGCCGAGGACCCCGCCAATGCCGAGCGCCCCATCAGCGACTCCCCGGTCTACCTCGACCGCATGGCCGTCGAGGTGCTGATCGAGCGGCGGTACTTCACCGAGTAGTCGGTCACGGCGCCGCGCCGATCACGGCGACCGCCTCGATCTCCACCGACGCCCCGGCCGGAAGGGCCGCCACCCCGATGGTGGCGCGTGCGGGTGGCACCGCACCGAACGCCTCGGCATAGACCTCGTTCATCGCGCCGAAGTCGGCGAGGTCGGTCATGAACACCGTGGTCTTCACCACGTCGTCCATCCCCCCGCCGGCCGCGCGCAGGATGGCGGCGACGTTCGCGAGGCACTGGCGGGTCTGGCCCGCAACGTCCCGCGCGGCGAGCTCACCGGCGGGCGTCAGCGGCACCTGGCCGGACACCCACACCGTCTCGCCACCCGACGCCGCGATCGCCTGGCTGTACGGGGCACCGGCCACG
The DNA here is from genome assembly GCA_017853415.1 of Thermoleophilia bacterium. Taxonomy (GTDB): domain Bacteria; phylum Actinomycetota; class Thermoleophilia; order Miltoncostaeales; family Miltoncostaeaceae; genus SYFI01. The sequence continues at coordinate 11,853 of JAFMJQ010000022.1, forward strand.
GGCGCCGGGGCCTCATCCGTCCTCACGGCCCGTCGCGACATCGCTATCTCCTCACCGGCACGCCATCACGCGCCATCGCCGCCTTGACCTCGCCAACCGTATACACCCCATCGTGGAACACCGACGCCGCGAGCACGGCGTCGGCGTGCCCCACCGTCACCGCCTGCGCGAAGTGCTCCAGCGTTCCGGCTCCGCCCGACGCGATCACGGGCACGGGCGCCGCATCGGCGATGGCCGCGAGCAGGTCGGTGTCGAACCCCACCTGCGTGCCGTCGCGATCCATGCTGGTCACGAGAAGTTCCCCCGCCCCGCGGCGCGCGGCCTCCGCCGCCCATGCCACCGCCTCGATACCGGTCTCCTGGCGCCCACCGGCGAGGTAGACCTCCCACCCCGATCCGTCAGCACGGCGCTTGGCATCGATGGCCACCACGATGCACTGATCGCCGAATCGCAGCGCGGCACGCTCGACGAGATCGGGGTCGCGCACCGCGGCCGAGTTGAGCGACACCTTGTCGGCGCCCGCGGCGAGGACGGCGCGGATGTCGTCCTCGGTGCGCAGCCCGCCGCCGATGGTGAAGGGGATGAACACCTCCTCGGCGGTGCGCTCGACGAGGTGGATGATGGTATCCCGCTCCTCGTGGGTGGCCGTGATGTCCAGGAACACCAGCTCATCGGCCCCCTCGGCGTCGTAGCGCGCCGCGAGCTCCACGGGATCGCCGGCATCGCGGATGTCCACGAAGTTGACCCCCTTCACCACGCGACCGCGGTCGACGTCGAGGCAGGGGATCACCCGGATCATGCGCGCGCTGCCGCCAGCGTGGCGATGGCATCGGCCACCGTGAACCGCCCCTCGTAGAGCGCCCGCCCGACGATCACCCCACGGATGTTCGGAAGCCCGAGCTGCGACAGGGCCACCAGGTCGTCGAGCGACGAGATGCCCCCCGATGCCAGGATCGTGAGCGGCGGCGCGGCGTGCGAGAGCTTGCGCAGCGCCTCGAGGTTCGGACCGCCGAGGGTGCCGTCGCGGCCGATGTCGGTGTAGAGCAGGTGCCGCACGCCGGTGCGCACCAGGTCGGCCGCCACGTCCACGGCGGTGCGCTCGGACACCTGGGTCCACCCGTGGGTGGCCACGCGCCCATCGCGCGCATCGAGCGCCACCACGAGCCGGTCGCCAAGCCGCCCGGTGGCCCACGCGAGGAACTCCTCGTCCTCGATCACGGCGGTGCCCACCACCACGCGATCGACCCCAGTGGCGATGGCGGTCTCCACGGCCGGTCGGTCGCGCAGGCCCCCGCCGAGCTGCACCGTGCCCGGGAACGTGGCCGCCAGCTGCGCGATGATCGGTGCGTGCATCGGGTTGCCCTGCAGGGCGCCGTCGAGGTCGACCACGTGCAGGTTGGTGGCGCCCTCGCGGGCGAACTCCCGCGCCTGCGCCACGGGGTCCTCGTTGAACACGGTCGAGCGCTCGAAGTCGCCCTGCACGAGCCTCACGGCCTGGCCGTCGCGCAGGTCGATCGCGGGGTAGAGCTCGATCACGCGGGCACCTCCTCGCGCGCCGTCACGCCGCCGAGCCAGCGCCCCAGCAGGGCAAGGCCCGCATTGCTCGACTTCTCGGGGTGGAACTGCACGCCCGCCACCGCGCCGCGGCCCGCGGCGGCCACGAACTCCGTGCCGTGATCGGCGGTGCCGAGCACATCGCCGTCGTCTGCCGGATCACAGGCGTAGGAGTGCACGAAGTAATAGGTGCGGTCGGCGGGGCCCCCATCGGGCGGGGCGAAGACCGTGCCCTCGCGCCAGCGCACCTCGCTCCAGCCGATGTGCGGCACCTTCAGGTCGGTGCGAAGCCGCCGCACCGTCCCGGGGATGAGCCCCAGCCCGGCAACACCCGGGCTCTCCTCGCTGTCATCGAAGAGCAGTTGCAGGCCGAGGCAGATCCCCAGCACCGGAACCCCCGAGCCCGCCGCCTCGCGCAGCATGCCGGTGAAGCCGTGGGCCTCCAGCCGCTCCATGGCCGCGCCGAAGCGCCCCACTCCGGGCAGCACAAGGGCGTCGGCCCCCCGCGCCTCGGCCGGGCGTGCCGCCACGCGCACGCGTGCACCGAGGCGCTCGAGGGCCTTCCCCGCGCTGCGGAGGTTGCTCATCTCGTAATCGAGGAGGGCCACGAGCGGCCCGGACCCGCTTGCCGTCACAGGCTGCCCTTGCTCGACGGCACGCCCGTCACCCTGGGGTTCACCGACACGGCGCCGCGCAGTGCGCGGGCCACGCCCTTGAAGCACCCCTCGATGACGTGGTGGGGGCCGCCGCCCTTCAGCACGTCCACGTGCAGGGTCATGCGCGAGGCGTTCGCGAGCCCGCGCATGAACTCGGCCACGAGGTCGGTCTCGAACCCGCCCACCACGGCCGGCGCGAGCGGGGCGTCGAACGACAGGTAGGGGCGGCCCGAGAAGTCGAGTGCAACCTGCACGAGCACCTCGTCCATGGGCACCAGCGCGCTGCCATAGCGCTCGATGCCGCTGCGGTCGCCGAGCGCCTCATCGAGGGCCATGCCGAGGGTGATGCCGGTGTCCTCCACCGTGTGGTGGCTGCCGGTCTCGAGGTCGCCGGTGGCGCTCACCGAGATGTCGATCAGCGAGTGACGCGCGAGCAGCACGATCATGTGATCGAAGAAGCCGATCCCCGTGACGGCCTCGGCCGTACCGGTGCCGTCGAGGTCGATCCTGACCTCGATGTCCGTCTCGCCGGTCGTGCGGCGGATGTTCGCTTTTCTGCTCATCGTGATGACCTGATCTCCGCTGATCTGCGGTGTTCGGGGAACCCCTCTGCGTCTGCGAGCGCCGCCAGGTGCGGCGTGAGCGCGTCGACCGCGCCCTGGGGAATGTCCACGAGCGACATGCGTCGCATGTACGTGGCGGGACCGACGGCGGATGCATGACGCGCCGCGCCCCCCGTCGGAAGGATGTGGTTGGACCCGGCAACGTAGTCGCCGAACGCCGTGGCGCCGAGCGGCCCGAGGAACACGCACCCCGCGCGACGGATCCCGGGCGCGATGGCCTCGGCGTCGGCGGTGGCGATCTGCAGGTGCTCCGGCGCAAAGGCCTCGGCGAGGGCGATGGCGTCCTCCTGCGACGGGCAGTCGACGATCGTGATCGTACCAACGGGCGAATCGGCCACCGAGAGCGCCTGCTGCACGGCGTCCGCCACCGGGGAATCCCACGCCGCGAGGATCGACGGCGAATCGGGCCCGTGCTCGGCCTGGGCCAGCAGATCGGCGGCGATGGCCGCGGGGTCGGCGGATGAGTCGGCGAGCACCACCAGCTCGCTGGGCCCCGCAACCGAATCGATGCCGACCAGCCCGAACACCTGGCGCTTGGCCTCCTGCACCCAGGGGTTGCCCGGTCCGGTGATCACGTCCACGGGGTCGATGGTGTCGGTGCCGAACGCCATCGCGGCGATGGCTGCGGCCCCACCCGCGGCGATCACCTGGTCGACGCCCAGGATGCCGGCGGCGGCCAGCACCACGGGGTTCGGCAGGCCGTCCTCGCCGGGCGGGCTTGCCACGACGATGCGCTCGACCCCGGCCACCTGCGCGGGCACCACGCCCATGATGAGGCTCGACGGGTACGCCGCCCGGCCACCGGGCGCATACACCCCGGCCGCGGCCACCGGCACGGCACGCACCCGCACCGACTGGCCCGACGGCAGGCGGGTCTCGGTATCGCCGGGCTTTCCGGCCTCGGCCACCTGGCGCACCTGCGCAGCGGCGAACGTGATCGCCTCGCGAAGGACCGGGTCGAGCGCATCGGCGGCAGCGCGCACCTCCTCGGAATCCACCACCGGGGAACTCCCGGCGAACCCGGGCGCATCGAAGGCCCGGATGGCATCCACCACCGCGGCGTCACCGCGCGTGCGGACATCCGCCAGCGTTGCCGCCACCGCGTCGGCCGGCCCGTCGGCCGCGGCCGCGCGAAACGTGGGCGCAAGGGCAGCCGCGCCGCCGGCCTGCATGGCCATGCGCCGAACCCCGCTCACCCGCAGGCCTCCTCGAAACGTCGCACCAGGTCGTCCATCAGCGTGGCCTGCATCTTGTGGCTCACGCGATTGGCGATGAGCCGGGCCGTCGAGGTGAAGATCTCCTCGCGCTCCACGAGCCCGTTCTCACGCAGGGTGCGGCCCGTGGCCACGAGGTCCACGATGCCGTCGCTCAGCCCCACCAGGGGGGCGAGCTCCACCGAGCCATTCACCTTCACGATCTCGGCCTTGCGGCCGGTCTCCTCGAAGAACCGCTCCGCGCAGTTGACGTACTTGGTCGCCACGCGCACCACGCCGAAGCGCTCGATGGCCCCGGCCGTCGGGTCATCGCCATCCGGCGTGCACCACGACATGCGGCAGCCTCCGAATCCGAGGTCGGCCAGCTCGTAGACATCCGGCTGCCGCTCGAGCAGCACGTCGCGTCCGACGATTCCGAGGTCCGCCGCGCCGCTCTCGACGTAGGTGGGGACGTCACTCGGACGCGTGGTGATGTAGGTGGGCCCGCCGGGAACCTCGACGATGAGGCGCCGCCCGGCATCCCTGAGCGGGTCGACCGGCAGCCCCACGGCCGCCATGGCGCCGAGGGCGTCGTCGAACAGCGCGCCGAGGGGCACGCAGATCCTCAGGTCCACGGCCCCTCCCCCAGGTCTGACAGCGCCACCTCGGCGCCCCCGATGACGTCGCGGGCCACCCACCCCTCCGCACCGTGACGCACCACGAAGCGCCGCCCGTCGGCCAGGGCGAGCGCCTCGGCGTCGCCGGCGTCGGACGGCAGCGCCACCACGGCCACCCCGCGCGCGCGCAGCGCCGCGGCCTCGCCGATGTACTGATCGCACCCGCCCACGAGCACGATCCCGATGTCGGGCTGTTCCGCCCCGCGCCCCACGGCGTGGTGGAGCAGGTCGAGGGCCACGGCCACGCCCACCGCCGGCCTGGCCCGCCCGAATCGGGCCGCCAGGCCGTCGTAGCGCCCGCCCACCGCCACCGGCGCCATCGCGCCGGCCGCGTAGGCCTCGATGACGACCCCCGAGTAGTACGCCCAGTCGCGAACCACGCCGATGTCCACCATGGGGGCGGCCACCCCGTGCAGCGCCACGAGGCGCAGGACATCGGCCATGCGGTCGCACTCCCCCGCGGCGGCCGGCACCGCGGCGGCGATCCTCTGCAGCACCTCAGGCCCCCCGCGCAACGACGGCAGGTCGGCGAGCACCGCCGCGGCGTCTTCGTCCGCGCCCGCTGCCGATGCCGCCTCGCGCCAGTCCACGAGGCTGCGCCCGCGGAGCGCGGCCCACATGGCATCGCGCACCGGCGGATCGGCATCCACGCCACCCAGCACGGCGGACACCAGCGCCACCGAACCGATTGCGATGCGCGCATCGGGCACCCCCGCCGCCGCCAGCGCGGTGGCCAGCGCGGCGATCACCTCGGCATCGGCCTCCGGCCCGCCCAGGCCCACGAGTTCGATTCCGGCCTGGCGCTGCTCGGCACCCTCGATCTTCCCGGCCACCGGCGGGCGCACCGCCCGGGCGTTGTACGCCACGCGCACGGGGTCGGGGTGGTCGGCCATGCGCGTGGCAACGAGTCGGGCGACCGGGATCGTGAGGTCGGGCCGCAGCACGAGAACCCTGCCCTCATCATCGAACAGCCGGTACGCGCGGCCCACGCCGTCCTCCTCGGCACGGTCGAGCACGTCCGCGAGCTCGATGAGGGGAGTCATCACCTCGCGGAACCCGAACGACGCGAAGGCGCCGGCCAGCGCGTCCGCCAGGGCCCGGAGCTCAGCCGCCTCGACCGGCAGCACGTCACGAACCCCGGCCGGGAGTGGCACGGGATCGGTCATGGCCTAGTCGTCCACCCTCTCGATGCGCGCACCGAGGGCGCGCAGTCGCTCGTCGATGCGCTCGTAGCCGCGGTCGATCTGGCCGATGTTCCCGATGGTGGTGGTGCCCTTGGCGGCGAGGCCCGCGATGAGGATCGCCATGCCGGCACGGATATCCGGGCTCTCCACGCGCTCGCCGTAGAGCTGCGCGGGGCCGCTCACCACCGCGCGGTGGGGATCGCACAGGATGATGCGCGCGCCCATCGCCACGAGCTTGTCCACGAAGAACAGCCGGTTCTCGAACATCTTCTCGAAGATCATCACCTCGCCCGTGGCCTGGGTGGCGACCGCCGTGGCGATCGAGGTGAGGTCGGCGGGGAACGCCGGCCAAGGGCCGTCGTCGATCTTCGGGATGGCCCCGCCCTCGTCCTGCACCACCACGAGCGACTGGTCGGGCGGTACGCGCAGCGACCCATCGTCGAGCCACTCGACGCTGATTCCCAGGCGCTCGAACCCGAGCAGGATCATCCGCAGGTCAGCCTTCCGGGCCTCCGAGATCACGAGGTCCGACCCCGTGATCGCCGCCAGCCCGATGAACGATGCGATCTCGATGTAGTCGGGACCGATGCGGAAGCGCCCGCCGCCAAGCCGGTCCACGCCGTCGATGATGAGCCGGTTCGTGCCGATGCCCTCGATGCGGGCACCCAGCAGCACCAGGAACTCGGCGAGGTCCTGCACGTGCGGCTCGCACGCGGCGTTGAGGATCGTGGTGCGCCCCTCGGCGAGCACGGCCGCCATGAGCACGTTCTCGGTGGCGGTCACCGAGGCCTCGTCGAGGAAGATCTCGGCCCCCGTCAGCCCCGACTGGCGCATGGCGTATCCGCGATCCACCTGTTGTACCTCGGCGCCCAGCGCACGGAACGCCATCAGGTGGGTGTCGATGCGACGGCGCCCGATGAAGTCGCCACCGGGCATCGGGAGCGTCAGCGACCCCGCGCGCGCCAGCAGCGGGCCGGCCAGCAGCACGGATGCGCGGATGCGCCGGCACAGGTCGGGATCGAGGTCGGTGCTGCCGATTGCCTCGGCCCGGAAGGCCAGGGCGCCGTCGGGCTCCTCGCGCACGGAGACGCCGATGTCATCGAGGATCGCCAGCATCGCGTGAACGTCCAGGATGTCGGGGACGTTCTCGAGGATGACCTCCTCATCGGTGAGGAGCGTGGCGGCGAGGATCGGCAGGGCGGCGTTCTTGTTACCCGTGGGGGTAACCGTGCCGGCCAGCGCGTGCCCGCCCTGGATCACGAACTGCTGGCTCACGGCCGGGCACGCTAACACGCCACGACTTCGCCCAAGACCTCCGTGAGCCGCTCGATATCCCCTGCGTTGGTGAAGAAGCCGCATGACGCGCGAAGCCCCCCGGGCTCGGGCAGCGGGCGCACGATCACCCCCCGCGCCGCCAGGGCCCCGGCGATGTCCTCGGGCGACCTGCCGGGCACCGAGAACGCCACCAGCCCGGACTCCGCCTGCCGCGGGGCCTCCAGACGTACCCCGGGCACCCCCTGCAGGGCGTCGCGGCACGCCGCGGCCGCCACCCGCGTGCCCTCCTGCACGCGGTCCCAGCCCAGCCCGTCGAGCCATGCGAGGGACGCCGTCCACCCCGCGAGCAGGATCTCCGGGAAGGTGGATGCCTCGTAACGACGGGCGTCGGGATGCATCACCAGCGACCCATCCCAGCCGTGTTCCTCCCCCGTCTCAAAGCCTGCGGTGGTCACGGCGATGCGATCAAGCAGATCGGGTCGCACCCAGAGCGCCCCGAGCCCCTCGGGGCCCAGCAGCCACTTCTGGGCCGGCATGGCGTAGGCATCGATGCCCCACCCGATGGGGTCCACAGCCACCGCACCCGCGCCCTGCGCCCCATCCACCAGCGTCAGCGCGCCCGCAGCAGCGGCCGCCCGCGCGGCACCGGCGACGTCGAGCACCGCCCCGGTCATCCATGACACATGCGATAGGGCCACGAGGCGGGTCCGCGCCGTCACGGCGCGCCCGATGACGTCCTCGAGCGGTCCGCTGCCATCGCCCACGTCCGCCATGCGCACCTTTGCCCCGGCGCGCGCCGCCGCCACCGCCAGGGGCACCGCGAGCCCTGGGTGCTCCATGTTCGTGGTCACCACGTTGTCGCCGCGCTTCAGGCCCGCGCCCCAGATCACCACGTTCATGGCGTGCGTGGAGCTCTGCGCGATGGCGACCTCCTCCTCCGGGCGCCCGACCACCCGGCCCACCGCCTGTCGCAGCGCGGCCTGCCGCTCGCGCCCCGCGTCCACCGCCATCGCGCTCATGCGCCCGCGGGCCACCTGGGCATCCACCATCGCGCGCATGGCGTCGGCCGCGAGATCCGGCAGGGGTCCGGCGCCCCCGGTGTTCAGGTAGGTCTCGGCCTCCAGTGCGGGAAGGCGTGCCCGCACCGCCCCCCTCCCCGAATCCCAGCGCCCCGCCTGCCCTGACACCGTGTCAGCCCCCCGGTGACGGCTGTCGCGCCAGGTATCCCCCGACGACCTTCGCCGCCCTCTCACCGCTGGCCACGGCGCCTTCCACCGACGGATGCATGGTCACATCCCCCGCAAGGAACACGTTCTCGAGCCCCGTGGCGGCATCGGGGAGGTCGGCGCGCACGCCCGGTGGCACGGCGAACTGCGCCCACGGATGCACGATCACGTCATCCAGGCGCGCGAGGCGCGCCCATGGATAGCCGGGGTTCCACTCGCCCGCAACCCGCTCCATCTCGGCCGCGAGGGCATCCACATCGGGGGCAGGGCCGTCCCCGTGCACGCTTGTCGCGAGCAGCCGGGCCCCGTCACCCATGCCCGGGCGCAGCAGGTTCGACTCCTGGCACACCAGGTCGATGCGCGCCGCACCCGGCTCGTCCCCGCCCCCGCCCGCGGCCGGCGCGGCGTTCAGCACCGGCGCGGCGTTCAGCACCGGCGCGGCGTTCAGCACGATCGTGCGCCCGGTATGGAACGAGGCGCCGAGCGAATACACAAGGGTGGTGACCCCACATGGCTGCAGATCGAGAGCCCGGGACGACTGGCGATCGATGTCGGCGAGCAACGCGCGTGCGGCGGGTGCCTCCGTGGCCACCACCACGCTGCGTCCACGGATCACCTCCCCCCCGTGCACGCTCACGCCCACCGCGCGCCCGCGGTCGTGCGCATCGGTCACGATCTCGTCCACCCTCGCACCGCAGCGCACCTCCCCACCCAGCTGCTCCACCCGCGCGGCCGCCCACGCGCTGATCATGCCGTGCCCGCCGACCGGTATCACCGCCCGCCCCCGCAGGAGCATCTTCATGAGGAACCGGAAGTACCCCGCATCGCTGCGCAGCTGGCGATCGGCGGTGATCACCCCGAACAGCGGCCGGAAGAACCCTTCGATCGCCCCCGCGGAAAACCCCATGCGCACGAGGTATTCGCCCATCTCCTCGTCGCGCTCATCACCCGTGAGCAGGGCCTGCACCGGGGCGCCGGCGACCTCCGCTCCCAGCCGCGCAAGCCGGGCGACGTCCCCGGCCCCGAACCACTCGAAGCCCAGGGTGCCACGTGGGGAGGTGCCCATGCGCGACCAGCGCTGGCCATCGTGCACCACCGCCCCGCGATCGAAGGCCACGAGGTCGCGCTTGCCGATACCGATGTCCGACAGCATGCGCGCGGTGGCCGGGTATGCCGTGAAGAGCGACTGGAACCCGCGATCCACCGGCTCGCCGCCCACCTGCAGGGTGCGGGCGCGGCCCCCCACCTCCGGCTCGGCCTCGAGCACCATCACCGACCTGCCGGCCTCGCACAGGCGCAGCGCCGTGCTGAGCCCCGCCAAACCCCCTCCGATGATGATCACCTCGGGGCCTGGCTGCGGGTGCGTCATGCACCCGATCCTACTCAACGCAAAAGGGCCGCCTCGTGGCGGCCCTTCGCATGATGAATCCCGGCAGCGACCTACTCTCCCGCGGACGTGAGTCCGGAGTACCATCGGCGCGGAGCGGCTTAACTGCTCTGTTCGGAATGGGAAGAGGTGTTTCCCGCTCGCCCTGACCACCGGGAACTTATGAGGGTGAACCCTCAAGACTGCACAGCGACGTAGGTATAAATTCAAGCCCTCGGGGTATTAGTACGGGTCTGCTCCACGCATTACTGCGCTTCCACATCCCGCCTATCAACCAGGTGGTCTCCCTGGACCCTTACTCCCTCAAGGGGATGGGAAATCTCATCTCGAGGTGGGCTTCCCGCTTAGATGCTTTCAGCGGTTATCCCGTCCAGACGTAGCTAACCAGCTATGCCGTTGGCACGACAACTGATACACCAGAGGTCTGTTCATCCCGGTCCTCTCGTACTAGGGACGACTCCTCTCAAATTTCCAGCGCCCACCGCAGATAGGGACCGAACTGTCTCACGACGTTCTGAACCCAGCTCGCGTACCGCTTTAATGGGCGAACAGCCCAACCCTTGGGACCAACTCCAGCCCCAGGATGCGACGAGCCGACATCGAGGTGCCAAACCCTCCCGTCGATGTGGACTCTTGGGGAGGATAAGCCTGTTATCCCCGGAGTACCTTTTATCCGTTGAGCGACGACAATTCCACTCTTAATCGCCGGATCACTATGACCAGCTTTCGCTCCTGCTCGACTTGTAGGTCTCGCAGTCAAGCTCCCTTATGCCATTACACTCTGCGCACGATTTCCAACCGTGCTGAGGGAACCTTTGTGCGCCTCCGTTACATTTTAGGAGGCGACCGCCCCAGTCAAACTGCCCACCTGACACTGTTCGCAACCCGGATCACGGTGTCGCGTTAGAAATTCAGAACATCCAGGGTGGTATCCCAAGGGCGGCTCCACCGAGACTGACGTCCCGGCTTCCCAGCCTCCCACCTATCCTGGACAGGACATCCCAAATCCCAATATCAAGCTGCAGTAAAGGTTCACGGGGTCTTTCCGTCTTGCGGCGGGTAGTCGGCATCTTCACCGACACTACAATTTCACCGAGTCCCTCGTTGAGACAGCGCCCAACTCGTTACGCCATTCGTGCAGGTCGGAACTTACCCGACAAGGAATTTCGCTACCT
>JAFMJQ010000103.1 GCA_017853415.1 Thermoleophilia bacterium
TCCACCTTGGCCTCGCCCTCCAGGCGGTCGGCCACGTGCCAGGCCTCCTGCGAGAGGTACTCCAGGCGTTCCACGGCATCGGGCAGCGCGGCGGCGCGGTGGGACTCGCGCTCGAGGTAGGCGAGGATCTCCGCCTGCTCGGCCGGCAGCCAGGTGGGGCGCTTGCCCGGCCACTCGGGGTTGCGCGCGATGAGCCACCAGAGGATCCCGATGAGCGGCAGCTTGAGCGCCAGCACCACGAACAGCACGTAGGTGGCGCGTATCCAGCCGTGCCCGGGGACGTCCGGCGCCCACACCAGCAGCACCGTGCCGAACAGCGCGAGCACCAGCGAGACGAGGATCGCCGGCACCACCCGGCGCGTGACCGGGGTGGGAGACGACCCACAGAGAAGCCACCGCATCATCGGCGGGATCTTCCGCCCATGCGCGTGGTCGCGCAAGAGGGGTCCGGCCCCGCCCCGGGCCGTTGCTAGCATCGCGCGCCGCATGCACGTCGTCCTTCCCGATGGAAACCGGCTGGACCTGCCCGAGGGGGCAACCGGACACGACGCCGCCGCCGCCATCGGCCCGGGCCTCGCCAAGGCCGCGCTGGCAGTGCGGGTGGGCGACGAGATCCGCGACCTCGCGCGCCCGCTCGCGGACGGCGAGGAGATCGCCATCGTCACCGGCAAGAGCGGCGACGATCACCTCTACGTCATGCGCCACTCGGCGGCGCACGTGATGGCCGAGGCCGTGATGAACCTCTTCCCGGGCACGCGCTTCGGATTCGGCCCGCCCATCGCGGATGGCTTCTATTACGACTTCGAGCTCGACCGGCCCATCACCGAGGATGACTTCCCGGCGATCGAGGCCGAGATCAATCGCATCGTGAAGTCGAAGGCGCCCTTCGAGCGCAGCGTCATGAGCATCCCCGACGCCAAGGCGTTCTTCGAGGAGCGCGCGCAGCCGTACAAGGTGGACCAGGTGGAGGAGCTCGGCCGCCAGGGCGAGGCCGACGTATCGCTGTATCGCGAGCGCGACTTCATCGACCTCTGCCGCGGCCCGCATGTGCACGACACCGGGAAGATCGGCCACATCAAGCTGCTGTCGGTGGCGGGGGCCTACTGGCGCGGCAGCGAGAAGAACCCCATGCTCACCCGGGTGTACGCCACGGCGTTCCCCACCAAGGGAGAGCTCGAGGAGTACCTCGAGCGCCTCGAGGCCGCGCGTGCCCGCGACCACCGTCGCGTGGGCCGCGACCTGGGCATCTTCTACTTCGACGAGGCCGGCCCCGGGTTCCCGTTCTTCCTGCCCAAGGGCATGGTCGTGGTGAACGAGATCCAGTCGGCGCTGCGCACCGAGCTCGACGCCATGGGCTACCAGGAGATCCGCACCCCCACGATGCTCTCGGACGAGCTCTGGAAGCAGAGCGGCCACTACGAGCACTACAAGGACAACATGTACTTCACGGAGGTGGACGAGCAGGGGTTCGCCGTGAAGCCCATGAACTGCCCGGGCGCCTGCCTGGTATTCCGATCCACCCGCCGCTCGTACCGCGACCTCCCGCTGCGCCTCGCGGAGTTCGGGCACGTGCACCGGCACGAGCTCTCGGGCGTGCTGCACGGGCTGTTCCGCGTGCGCGCGTTCACGCAGGACGACGCCCACGTGTTCTGCCGCATGGACCAGATCCAGTCCGAGGTGCGGTCGATCCTCGACCTCACCGAGCGCTTCTACGCGCGGTTCGGGTTCACCGACGTGGCGATGTTCCTGTCCACGCGGCCCGAGAAGGCCACCGGCACGCCCGAGATGTGGGACCAGGCCGAGGATGCCCTTCGCCAGGCCCTCGGCGATCGCGAGTACGGCATCAAGGAGGGCGACGGCGCCTTCTACGGCCCGAAGATCGACATCCAGGTGACCGACACCATGGGGCGCTCGTGGCAGCTCGGCACCTGCCAGCTCGACTTCTACATGCCCGAGCGTTTCGGCCTGGCCTACACCACGGCCGACGACACCGAGGAGCGCCCGGTGATCATCCACCGGGCCATCACCGGGTCGCTCGAGAGGTTCCTGGGGATCCTGCTCGAGGACACCGGCGGCGACCTGCCGTTCTGGATCGCCCCGGAGCAGGTGCGGGTGATCCCGGTGTCCGATCGCCATGCGCCGTACGCCGACGAGGTGGGCGCCACGCTGAAGGGCGCCGGCCTGCGGGCCGAGGTGGATGCCCGCAGCGAGAGCATGGGCAAGCGCATCCGCGACGGCGAGCTGGGCAAGGTGCCCTACCTGCTCATCGTGGGTGACCGCGAGGTGGAGACCCGCACGGCGTCGGTGCGCGCGCGCCACGGCGACCTGGACGGCGACCTGCCGCTCATCGGGCTGGCCGACGCCCTGCGCGCGGGGGCGCCGGCGGCGTGACCGGCGACCGCCGTCGCATGCCCGGGGGGCTGTGCGACCGGTGCGCGTTCCAGCGGCTGGTGCCCACCCGTCGCTCGGTGTTCACGATGTGCGAGGAGCCGCGCATGCCGCGGTATCCGGCCGTGCCGGTGATGCGCTGCCCGGCGTTCGTGGCGCGCGCTAGCGGGGAATCCCCAGGGCAAGCGCCAGCAGCGCCGAGTCCCTGAGGTCCAGGCGCGCGGCGCCATGCCAGCGCAGGCGATAGCCGCCGGGCACGGCGGTGACGTCGCCGGCCTCGTCCTGGCCGATCATCACCGCGGTATCGGGCATGGTCGACTGGGGGCGAAGGCGATGCAGCAGGGCGCCCAGCGCCGATCGCTCGCGGGTCCACGCGCGCACGCCCTCGTCGCCCACCAGCGCGGTGATGCACCGCACCGGTGAGAGACGCGAGCGGTACTCGATGTAGCCGCGGTGCTCGCCGGAGGGCTCCACGATGTGCCGGCGGCTGCCGGCGTCGGCCGGATGCGGGGCGCCGATGATCAGCTCGCCCGTGCCGATGGTGGCCGCGCCCGGACCCGCGGTGCGGAAGGCCGTGGCCAGCTGCGCGCCCGCGTCGTCGCCCATGCGCAGGTCGAGGTAGCCCGGCGAGTCGGTGGAGCGCAGCACGGTGATGATGTCGGGTGAGGTCTGGGTCACGGGTGCATGGTAGAGCCGAGCGCGCCGGTATCCTCGCCCAATGCCCGTCGGCGTGCGCAATGCGATCATCATCCTCGGCATCGCCGCCCTCATGGTGTGGTGGGAGCGCGCGTTCGCCGTGGCACTGGCCACGATGTCGCAGGTCATCTCGGTGCTCTTCGTGGTGGCGATCCTCGCGGCGGGCGTGGCGTACTTCCGCCGCAATCCGCTGGCGTGGCTGGTGATGAAGCCCTGGCAGCGGGTCGTGGTGGTGGTGGCGGCGCTGGGCATCGCATTCCTGCTCATCGCCGGGTATCCGCTGTTGGCCGACCGCATCACGCCGTTCGGGTACATCGCGCTCATCGCCGCGCTGGGCCTGCTGATCTGGTGGATCGTGCGCGACAGCAGGCGGCTCTAGCCGGGCATCCAGGGCCGGCACGCGCCCGGCTCCGAATCGTCACATGCCGCGCGCCACCCGCGCGGGTGGCGCCCATACGGTGGACGCATGCGAAGCGTTCCGTGGCAGCAGGGGTCTCCCGGGGGCACGCGCGGCCAGGCCTCGGTGGAGCTGGTGGTCGTGGTGCCCGTGGTGGCGCTGGCCTGCGCGGCGGTGGTGCAGGTGGGCCTGGCCGCGCATGCATGGGGTGCGGCGCGCGACGCCGCCAGGGCGGGTGCGCGTGCCGCGGCGGTGCAGGCCCCCGTGCGGGCCGCGGCCCAGCGCATGCTCGGTGACGATCTCGCGCGCGGGTCCACGGTGCGCACGCGCGACGACCCCCGGGGCGCAGGGCAGGTGTCGGTGCGGGTGCGCGTGCCGATGCTGCTGCCGTGGATTCCCGCGCCGACCGTGGCGGCCGATGCCGAGGTGCCGGGGTGAGGCGCACGCCGCAGCACGGGCCGCCGTGGCGATGCCGGCGCGGCCAGGCGTCGCTCGAGGTGCTGGCGATGCTGCCCGTGCTGGTGGCCCTCGCGGTGCTGGCGGTGCAGGTGGTGGCCGTGCTGGCAGCGGCCTCGTCGGCGCAGGACCTCGCGCGCGCCAAGGCGCTGCGCGCCACGGGCACACCGGGTGAGGTGGTGCGGGTGGTCGGCGCGGCGCGACCCCCGGCGCTGGCGGCCCTCGGGGCGCGCGGCGGTGCGGTGCGGGTGCAGGCGGCGGTGCGCGTGCAGTGAGGAGCCTGCGTTCGGCAGCGCGCGATGGTGGCCCTGCGCGCGCGGCGGAGGCCCGGCCTGCCGAGCGCGGGCAGGCGATGCCGGTGGTGCTGGCCCTCGCGGCCATCGCCGTGGCGGCCGTGCTGGGGCTGGGTGCCCTGGGGGCGCTGCGGGTGGCGTCGGGCGGGGCACGCCTGGCCGCCGACCTCGCGGCGCTGTCGGCGGGCCGGGCCCTGCTCGACGCCATCCCGGGTGCGCTCATCGACCCGTGGAACCTCCGCGCGCGCCTGCGCGAGGCCGCGGGGCGGGCGGCGTGGGATTCCGCCCAGGGGTCGGGCGCCCGCGTGCAGTCGGTTCGCCTGGTGGGGGATGGGCGCATTCCGATGCAGGTGGAGGTGCGCGTGGCGCGGCCGGGTCCGCTCGGCACGCGGGTGTCGGCCACGGCGCGCGCCGGGGTGGCCGCCGTGGCCGGCATGCCGGACGACGGACCCGTGGGGTGGGCGACCGGTGGCGGCTACAGCGGACCTCTGGTGTACCGCGATGGCAAGCCGATGTGCCCGGCGGTGGCCGCGGCGTTCGACCAGATGGATCGCGCCATACGTGCCGCGGGCATGGACCTGGTGGTGACCAGCGCGTTCCGCTCGGATGCCGAGCAGGCCGTGCTGTTCGCGCGGCATCCCGACCCCAGGTGGGTTGCCCCGCCGGGGCGCAGTCGCCATCGCAACTCCACCGAGCTCGACCTGGTGGTGAGCGGCGGCGTGCACGCGTGGCTGGTGCGCAACGCCCGCGCATTCGGGTTCATCCAGAGATACGCCTGGGAGGAGTGGCACTGGGGCTACCTGCCGGGCTGCGGCGCGGGCCAGCCCGGGGCCACCCTGCCCGTGAGCGCGGCGGCCGGGGGCCTGCAGCCCTGGGTGCCCGCGCGATACCGCGGCATCGTGATGCGATCGGCCACGGCCGCGGCCATATCGCCGGCCCTGCTGGCGGCGGTGCTCAAGGCCGAGAGCGACTTCGACCCGCGCGCGGTGAGCAGCGCGGGCGCCCAGGGAATCGCGCAGTTCATGCCGGCCACCGCGCGCGGCATGGGCGTGCGCGACCCCTTCGATGCCGAGCAGGCGATACCCGGATCGGCCCGGCTGATCGCCAGCGGCATACGGGAGTTCGGATCGGTGCCCCTGGCGCTGGCGGCCTACAACGCCGGGGGCGGTGCGGTGCGTCGCTACCGGGGCATTCCGCCGTACGCCGAGACGCAGGCCTACGTGGCCCGCGTGATGGCCCTGGCGGGGCAGGGCGCCGCCCTTGCCGGCGGTGGATCGGCAGTGGTGCTGGTGCGCGCGGGCGAGTTGCTCGCATGATCGCGCCGGGACGTGCCGCC
>JAFMJQ010000023.1 GCA_017853415.1 Thermoleophilia bacterium
GGCCTTGGAGTTCCAGACGACGCCGTTGATGCCCTGCTTGCCGCCCGTTGCCCAGGCGGGGGCGTTCCACACGGTGACCAGCGGCTGGATGCCCGCCTTCACCAGGCCGCACAGCGTGGTGTCGGCCCAGGTCCAGTTGTAGGCCGGGTCGGCCTGGCTGGCGCCGTTCGCCGGCCGGGTGGGCGCCGCCGTGGCCCAGAAGAGGTCGAGGCGGGCCACCTGCGTGCCAGTGGCCTTCAGCATCTCGATGCGTCCGGGGATCTCGCTCGCGGGCGCCGCGGCCATGCGGTCGTCCTGCAGGCCGATGGCGGCTCCCAGGCCGATGGCGGGCAGTGCGGCGCCCGCCACCAGCGCGGCGGCGAGCATCTTCGGGGCGGTCACTCTCACGATGGGCTCCGGTTCCGGTTCGGGGACGATGGCGAGGCTAGCAACGCGACCCGGCGCGCCACCGCGACCGGTTCCCGCGTATCAACCGCCGCGGCGCTGCGCGAAGAACTCGCGCAGCAGCGCGGCGGACTCCACCGCAAGTACGCCGGGCTCCACGGGAATCCTCGTCTGCAGGCGCGGATCGCGGAAGAGGTCGACCACGCTGCCCGCGGCGCCGGACGCCGGCTCGGGTGCTCCGAACACCAGGCGCTCGGGCCGGGCCTGCAGTATCGCCCCCGCGCACATCGGGCAGGGCTCGAGGGTGACGTACAGCGTGCAGCCCACCAGGCGCCAGCCGCCGAGGGCGATGGCGGCGTCGCGGATGGCCAGCACCTCGGCGTGCGCGGTGGGGTCCTGGCGCAGCTCGCGCTCGTTGCGGGCCACAGCGATCGCCTCGCCGTCGCGCACGATCACGCACCCCACGGGCACGTCCCCGTGCGCGGGCGCGCGTCGGGCCTCGTCGAGCGCGCGACGCATCCAGCGCTCGTCGTCGGCCGCGCTCACGCGCCGCTCCTCCCGGCCGCCCTCATCGGCTCGCCCGCCGCATCGAATGCCACCGCATACCGCAACCACAGCACATCCGGGCGCTTCGCGATCGTGGCGGCCGCAGCGCGGGCCGCGGGGCCATCGAGCCCGGCCACGGCGAACAGCGCGCCGTCCGACGGCCGAAGCCCGGCGGGCACGAGCACCGCCACCGCGCGCGCGCCGGGCACCGGCTGGGGCATGCCGCCGCCCGGCGGCATGAGCACCACCTGCCCATCGCGTATTCCCCCGGGCAGCCTGCGCGCGCCGGGATCACCGTCGATCGCCCGCCAGGCCTGGTCGCGGGCGGCCAGCGCGGCGTCGGTTCCCACACGGGCGCGGAAGGCCTGCGGACCGGGCACCACCCGCGCGCCCGCCGTGCGCAGTGCGCCGGCCAGCGGGGCATCGGCCGCCACGGACGGGCGCTGGCCCCCGGCGCCGTGCACGAAGGGCTCGGGCCACGCCCCCACAACGGTGCGCACGCTCCACATGCCCTCCCACATGCGGTGGTCCCACCACGCGATGTCACCCTGCCGCAGGTCGGATGCCGCTGCCCCCACCGGCGACTCGAAGCCGTTGACGTAGAAGAACCAGTCCGTGGGGGGCGATGACGACGACCCGCGCCCGAGCATGGCGTTCACGAAGCCTCCGCCGTAGGCGGTGTCCACGGTGGTCACCCCGCGCAGGGCGTCCATCACGCTCTGCCCCGGCGCCACGCGCTCGTCCAGCAGCACCTCGGCGCCGTGGTCGGCCGTGGCCACCAGGCGGGCGGCGGGCTGGCCCTCGGGCGGCCCCTGGGCCTCCGATCGCCGCTCGCACCCGGCGGCAAGCAGGGCGCCCGCGCACACGAGCACCACGGCGACCACGGCCCACTGCCGCGTCATGCCGCGGAGTGATCCCGAGGATGATCGCCCGTGCCGGTGGCGCACGGCGTCACTCGTAGTGCAGGGCGTCGAGCGGGTCGAGCTTCGCCGCGCGACGCGCGGGCAGCACGGCCGCCAGCACGCCCGCGAGCACGGCCACCACGAGGAAGATCAGCAGCTGCAGCCACGGGATGCGGAAGACGATGCCCTCGTCCTCGAGGCCGAGCGAGAACACCCACGCCAGGGCGACGCCGATGATGATGCCGATCACCCCGCCGATGCCCGAGGTGATCACGCTCTCGTAGCGCACCATGCGTCGCAGCTGCGATCGCGTGAGCCCGATGGCCCGCAGCATGCCGATCTCGCGCGTGCGCTCGGTGATCGACAGCACCAGGGTGTTGACGATGCCGAAGAGCGAGATGACCACGCTCATCGCCAGCAGCACGTAGAGCAGGTAGAGGATCGAATCGACCCGGCTGCTGATCTCGTCGCGGTACTCGGCATTGGTGCGCACCTCGGCCACGGGGAACGGCGTGAGCGCCTTGGCCACGGCGTCCTTCACCTCCACCGGGTCCTGTCCGGGGTCGACCGCCGCCAGCACGAAGATGGGATCACGCGCGCTGAACGCCCGGGCGAACCCGGCCTGCGAGACGATCACGCCGTCCTCGAAGAGGATGCGGTCGCGGAAGATGCCGGCCACGCGGTACACGCCGGTGCCGCCCCCGCCCGTGCGCAGGCGCACCTCTTCACCCACCGTGGCGCCGACGGTGTCGGCGAACGACTGCTCCACCACGGCCTCGCGCGGGGTGAGGTCGCGCAGGGAGTCGCTCGAGCCATCCACCCACTCGAACGCCAGGCCGCGCGCCGCGGCCGAGGGATCGAGCCCGAACACCGTGGTGCGGGTTCCGGCGTCGGTTCGCGCGGGGTCGGTGAGCACGGCCACGACATCCGACACGCCGGGGGTTGCGCGCACGGCGGCCACGCTGGCCTGCGGAATCGCCTGGAAGCTCTTGCCCGAGATGATGAGGTCGCCGCGCAGGGTGGTGTCGATGGCGCCGGTGACCGATGCCTTGAGCCCCTGCGCGAACACCGCGACGAAGGCCACCAGGCCGATGCCGATCATCAGCGCGGCGGCCGTGGCGGCCGTGCGCGCGGGATTGCGCGTGGCGTTCTGCCGGGCGAGGCTGCCGGACGCCCCGGGCAGGCGCTCGAGCGGCCACCCGATGGCCCGGGCCAGCGCGGGCACCAGGTAGCGAAGCAGGCCACCCATGGCGATGAACACCAGCAGCGCCCCGACGGCCATCACGAGCAGCCGCTGCGTGGCTGCCGACTCGCTGCGCAGCCCCAGGACGATGAGCACGATGCCCACCGCCGCGATGAGCCCCGAGAACACCGGCGAGAAGCGCGACAGGCGCCCGCGCGGTATCTCGGCCCCCTCGCGCAGCGCCGCCACCGGTGGCACGCGGCTGGCGCGCACCGCGGGGATGACCGCGGCGATCACGCTCACCAGCACGCCCACGAGCAGGGCGGTGAGGGCGATTCCCACCGAGAGCTCGGCGGATGCCACGGGTATGCCCCCGGGCAGGAGGACATCGAACACCCACACCAGCAGTGCCGCGAAGCCGTAGCCCGCGAACAGGCCTATGACGCCCGCGAGAAGGCCGATGAGGAAGGCCTCCCCCACCACCGACGCCATCACCTGCCTGCGGCTGGCACCGATGGTGCGCAGCAGCCCGAGCTCGCGCAGCCGCTGCGCCACGGTGATCGAGAAGGTGTTGAAGATGATGAACGCGCCCACGAAGAGCGCGATGACGCCGAAGGCCAGCAGCGCGGGGCGCAGGAACGTGTTGATGGCCTCGGTGGTCTGCTTGGCCTGGTCGGCGGCGTCCTGCTGGCCGGTGCGCACCTCCACGCCCCGGGGCAGCGCCGCCGAGATGCGCCGGGCCAGCGCCTGCGGGCTCACCCCGGGCTGCGCCTGCACGGCGATGGAGTTGACGCGCCCCTCGAGGCCGAACCACCGCTGCACGTCCTCCTTCGTGGCGATGACGATCGTGGTGCCGCCGATGGACGACACGTTGGCGAACGTGACCGTGCCGGTGAGGGTCACCTGCTTCACCCCGGTGCGCGTGGCGATGCCCAGGCGCGACCCGATGGACAGGCCCTGCGACGACGCCAGCCCCTCGTTCACCGCCACCTGGCCGGACTTCGCCGGATAGCTGCCGGATGCCAGCTGCGTGGCCCGGAATGGGTCGGGCGTGAGCGAGAAGACGAACGAGGGGGCGCCCGTCGACTGCACGTACTCGCCGTTCACCACGGGCGAGCCCAGCGCGGCGAGCTCGGGCACGGCCTTCTTCACGCCGTCCACGCCCTGCACCTGCTGCACCATCGACTCGGGCAGGGTCGGCACGTTGCGCAGGCCGCCCGACTCGAAGTCCACGCGGGGCGACACGCGCACGTCCACGCCCGAGTTGGCCGCCTGGAAGATCTCGTCGAACGCCCGGGTGATCTGGCTGGTGAGCACCAGCGTGCCCGTGACCATCGCCACGCCCAGCAGGATGGCGATGGCCGTGAGCGCCGCGCGCAACTTGCGCTGGCGCAGCCCGGCGAGGATGAGGCGGATCACGCGGGGTCGAGCGTGCGGACGGCGTCGTACACCTGGTCGGCGTCCATGCCCAGCCGGTCCATCACCACGCGTCCGTCCGAGAGCAGCACCACGCGGTCGGCCACGCTCGCCGCCCGCGGGTCGTGCGTGACCATCACCACGGTGCGCCCGCGCTCATCCACGGCGCGCCGCAGCAGGTCGAGGATCTCCTGCCCGCTCGCCGAGTCGAGGTTGCCGGTGGGCTCGTCGGCGAAGATGACCGTGGGCTCGGTGACCAGCGCGCGGGCGATGGCCACGCGCTGCTGCTGGCCGCCCGAGAGCTCGGCGGGGCGGTGGCCGGCGCGGTCGGAAAGCCCCACGTCGGCAAGCACGGCGTCAACGCGGTCGTCCACGCCCCCCTCGCCCGCGATGCGCAGCGGCAGGGCCACGTTCTCGCGCGCGGAGATCATCGGCAGCAGGTTGAACGACTGGAAGATGAAGCCGATCGATGACCGGCGGAGCACCGTGAGGTCGCGGTCGGACAGCCCCGCCAGCGGCGTGCCGTCGATCGTCACCGCGCCCGAGGTGGGCCGGTCGAGGCCCGCCAGGCAGTGCAGCAGGGTCGACTTGCCCGATCCGGACGGCCCCATCACGGCCGCGAACTGGCCGCGCGGGAAGGCGATGGTGACGTCCGCCAGCGCGTCGATGGCGGCCTCGCCCTTGCCGTACCTCCTGCCGAGCGCCTCGGAACTCACCGCAGGGCCCGTGCCGCCGTTGGTCGCCGTCGCATCACCCATGTGACGTCAACGCTAGCGCGTGACCCCGCCATATTTTGGGCGATGGCCATTGCCGATACAGGGCATCTGGCGCTACCGTGAGGGTTCGCGATGGAAACCCTGCCGCCGCATGTCGAGATGTGTCCTGCCGTGCCCACGCGGAGCGATCCGCGCGGGTCGGCGCTCACCGTGCACGGGCTCGAGCGCGTGCTGGGCAACCGCCCCGTGCTGCGGGGCATCGACCTCGACGTGCCGGCCGGCACGGTGCTCGCGCTGCTGGGCCCCAGCGGGTGCGGCAAGACCACCCTGCTGCGGTGCATCGCCGGCCTCGACCGGCCGGATTCGGGCCTCGTGGTGGTGGACGACTTCACGGTGTCCGGCCCCGAGTGCTTCGTCAACCCCGAGAAGCGCCGAATCGGCATGGTGTTCCAGGAGCCGGCGCTCTTCCCCAACCGCACGGTGGGGGGCAACGTGGGCTACGGACTCCCCCGCGCCGAGCGCGGAGGGCCGCGCGTGGAGCGCGCGCTCGCGCTGGTGGGGCTCACGGGCACGGGCGACCGCATGCCGTCCACGCTCTCGGGCGGGCAGCAGCAGCGCGTGGCGCTGGCACGCGCCCTCGCCGCCGAGCCCTCCCTGATACTCCTCGACGAGCCCTTCTCGGCGCTCGACGCCCCGCTGCGCGCCGAACTGCGCGGCGAGGTGCGCCGCCTGCTGGCCGCCGCCGGCGCCACGGCGGTGTTCGTCACGCACGACCAGGAGGAGGCCTTCCTCATCGGCGACCAGGTGGCGCTGATGCTCGAGGGCCGAATCGCCCAGGTGGGCACCCCCGACGACCTCTACGAGCGTCCCGCGAGCCGCCAGGTGGCCACCTTCGTGGGCGACGCCAACCTGCTGCCGGCCGAGGCCGAGGGCGACGTGGCCCTCACCCCCGTGGGCCGGGTGCCGCTTGCCCGCCCCGCGCATGGCCGCGTGGAGGTGGTGATCCGCCCCGAGTGCATCGCGGCGTGCAAGGGCGGCGACTCGATCGTGGAGCGCATCGAGTACTACGGCCACGACGCGGTGATCGTCACCAGCAGCCGGGGGTGCCCCGTGCGCTGCCGCGTGATGGGCCGACCGCCGTTCGACGCCGGCGATCGCATCGGGCTCGAGTACGTCGGTGAGCCCAGCGTGGCGTTCTCGCCCTAGGGTTTTATCCAACGGTCATTACCTATAGAGTCGCGCCCCGCATGTGATCGCGACTCCCGGAGGAGCCCCAGTTGACCATCCGTCCGCGCGCCGCCATCGGCGCCACCATCGCCGTCCTGGCATCCATGCTCGTGCTGTCCGCCTGCGGCGGCGGCTCGGGCGGTGACTCCACCGCGGCTGCGGGCGGCAACGGCTCGCTCACGGTCTACTCGGGGCGCGAGGAGGAGTACATGCAGCCGGTCTTCGACGCCTACGAGAAGAAGACCGGCACCGACCTGCAGGTGCGCTACGGCGACTCGGCCGACCTCGCCCTGCTGGTGTCGGAGGAGGGCGACAGGTCGCCCGCCGACGTCTTCCTCGCGCAGAGCCCCATCTCGCAGTCGTTCCTCGACCAGCAGAAGCTGCTCTCGCCCCTGCCGCAGGCCGTGCTCGATCGCGTGCCCGACAACCTGCGCTCCGCAGACGGCGACTGGGTGGGCATCGCCGGGCGCCAGCGCGTGCTCATCTACAACACCGACCTCGTGAAGGAGTCGGACCTTCCCAAGTCGGTGCTCGAGCTCACCAACGCGAAGTACCGCGACAAGGTGGCGGTGGCACCGTCGAACGCGTCGTTCCAGGACTTCGTGGCCGCCCTCGACCAGCTCGAGGGCACGCAGACCACCAACGCGTGGCTCAAGGGCATGGCCGACAATGGCGCCAAGGCGTACGCCAAGAACAGCGCGATCGCCGAGGCCGTGGCGCGCGGGGAGATCCCCATGGGCCTCGTCAACCACTACTACGTGCTCGAGATCAAGGAGCAGGACCCCTCGGCGCCGGTGGCCGCCTACCGCTTCCCCGGCACCGACCCGGGCAGCCTCTTCCTGGTGGCCACGGCATCCGTGCCCAAGGCCTCGCCCGAGAAGACGCAGGCCGACGACCTCGTGGGCTTCCTGGTGTCCGACGAGGGGCAGGAGCTCATCATCGCCGGCGAGGGCGAGTACCCCACGGCGAAGGGCGTGAAGGCGCCCGACCGCGCGCCGTCGCTCACCAAGGGCGACTACCCGGCCTACGACCTCACCAGGCAGACCGACCTCAAGGCCGTGGCCGAGCAGATCAGGGAGAGCGGGCTCGCGCAGTAGCCACGTGAACTGGCGCGCCGTGGGGGTCACCGCGCTGGCGGTGGCCCTCACCGTGCCGTTCGCCCTCCCCTTCGCGTACCTCCTGGTGAGGAACGCGCAGGACCTCGGGGGCCTCTGGGGTGCGCTGTCGGACGACCGCCTGCTGGGCCCGCTCTTCCGCAGCCTGCTGCTGGGCGTATCGGTGGCGCTGGGCGCCGCGGTGCTGGGCACGCTGGCCGCGTGGCTGGTGGCGCGCACCAACCTGCGCGCCCGCCGTGCCTGGGCCCTGCTGCTGTGCCTGCCGCTGGTGATCCCGTCGTTCGTGGGCGCGGTGGCCCTCATCGCCGCCTTCGCGCCGGGCGGGCTCGTGGAGCAGGTGCTCGGCATCGGATGGCTGCCCGAGGTGAGCGGCTTCAACGGGGCCTTCGTGGTGCTCACCCTGCTCACGTACCCCTATGTCTTCCTGCTGGTGATGGCGCGGCTGCGCAGCCTGCCGCCATCCCTCGAGGAGTCGGCCCGCATGCTCGGCCGGCGTCCACTGCAGGTCTTCGTCTCGGTGGTGCTGCCGCAGGCCCGCGCCGCAGTGGCCGCGGGGGCGCTGCTGGTGTTCCTCTACGTGATCAGCGACTTCGGCGCGGTGCAGCTGCTGCGCTACGACACCCTGACGAGGGCCATCTACTCCGACCGCCTGCTCGACCCGATCACCTCGATCGCGCTCAGCCTGGTGCTGGGCGTCATCGCCGTGGCCGTGGTGGCAATGGAGCGGCGCTCGTCGCGCGTGGGGCTGCGCGACCAGTCGCGGGCGGGCACCGCGCTCGAGGTTCCGCTCGGCGCCTGGCGGGCGCCGGCCTACCTCTTCCTGGTGCTGCTCATCGGCTTCTCGCTGGTGGCCCCCATCGCCGTGCTGGCGTTCTGGGCAATCCGGGGGCTCGCCAACGGCTCGGCCGACAGCGCCTCGGTGGTGGCCGACCCCACCCTCATCGTGCAGCCGCTGCTGAGCACGGCGGGCATCAGCGTGGTCACCGCGCTCGTGGCGGTGCTCATCGTGCTGCCCATCGCCTACCGCAGCGTGCGCCGGCCGGGGCGCCTCGGC
Source organism: Thermoleophilia bacterium (assembly GCA_017853415.1). Taxonomy (GTDB): domain Bacteria; phylum Actinomycetota; class Thermoleophilia; order Miltoncostaeales; family Miltoncostaeaceae; genus SYFI01. Next base: position 8,544 of record JAFMJQ010000023.1, read on the forward strand.
GAGGTGCTGGCGGGCACCGTGGTGGGCGGATTCGCCCTGCCGGGGCTGGTCACCGCGCTGGCCTTCGTGTTCTTCACGCTGTCCACGCCGGGCCCGCTCGGCGCGCTGTACCAGACCCTCCCCCTGCTGGTGCTGGCCTATGTGGTGCACCACGGGGCGCTCGCGCTGGGCGCCGCGCAGTCGGCGGTGGCGGGGGTGCCCGCGCGGCTCGACGACGCCGCGCGCATCATGGGGCGAAGCCGCGTGCGCCGCTTCCTCGGCGTGGAGCTGCCGCTGATGCTCCCCGGCCTGGCGGCCGGCGCGGGCCTGGTGCTGCTCTCCACGGCGAAGGAACTCCCCGCCACCCTGCTGCTGGCCCCGCCCGGCTTCACCACCCTGGCCATCGAGGTGTGGCAGGCGGCCGAGCTCGCGGCCTACGAGGAGGCGGCGATCTTCGCCCTCGTGCTGGTGGCCATCTCGGCCGTGCTCACGTGGTTCCTGGTGGTGCGCCCGGCCCTGCGATCGTGGTCCACCCCCGTATCGGGCAGCTCACCATCCGTCGCCGACAGCCCCGTGAGCAGCGCCCACCCCGAGGTGACGGCGCCCTAGGCGCGGCGCCCGGGCACCGGCGCTCCGGGGCATCAGGCGAAGTAGGTGTCCTCGGCCGTCCAGGGCGGGGCGCAGGTGACGATCATGCGCATGGGACCCGAGCCCGTGTTGGTGATCTGGTGCCACGAGCCCACGGGGATGAGGATGGCGTCGCCCACCACGACCGCCCGCTCCTCGCCGTCGATCTCCATGAGCGCCTCGCCCTCCACCAGGTAGTACATCTCCTCCGACACCTTGTGGTGGTGGCGATCCGTCTGCCCGCCGGGCGGCAGCTCTGCCTCGGCCAGGCTGTGGTTGGCCACGGGTGCCACCGAGAGGTCGAGCAGCGACCGAATGGTGCTGCCGTCGGTGGTGATGAACGGCTGGGCCGCGTCGTACGAGCGGACTTCCATCAGGTCGATGCCTCCGTCAGTGGAATGCGCGGGCGAGTTTCCTGCGGTACTCCGGCACCAGCGGGTGGCTGTCGCCGAGCTCACGGAACTGGCCGATGAGCATCTTGCGCAGGTCGTCCTTGAGCACCTTGTCACCGGTGGTGGTGGCGGCGTCCACCAGGCTCGCGAAGGCCTGCTGCCAGTCCTCGCGCTCGAGCGCGGCGAGGCCGGCCTGCACGTCGGGCACGTCGTTGCCGAGCAGGCGGATTCGTGCGCGCAGCCCCGCGGCGATGGGGTCGTGCTCGGCCGGTGCCAGCACCTCGTCGGCCTCCTCGAGGTCGCCGTCGTCGATGAGGATGTGCGCCAGGGCCACGCGGGCGTCGGTGCGGCCGGCGTCGCGGAAGATGGCCTCGCGCAGGCTGTCGGCGTCGCCCTCGGCGATGAGCAGGTCGACCTTGCTCGGCACGAGCTTGTCGAGGAAGGCCTCCATCTGCGCCGGGGCCACCAGCCCCACGAACTCCTCCACCACCTCGCCGTTCCTGAACGCCTTGACGGCGGGGATGCTCATCACCTGGAACATCTGCGCCAGCCCCGGGTTGGCATCGATGTCCACCTTCGCCAGCAGCACGTCGCCACCCCGCCTGCCGATGGCGTCGTCGATGATCGGTCCCAGCTGCCGGCACGGACCGCACCACTCGGCCCAGAAGTCCACGACCACCGGCACCTCGTGCGACCGCTCGATCACGTCGGCCTGGAAAGAACCCTCGGTCACGTCCATGCCCACACCATAACGCCGCGAGCGCGCACGGCGGCCGGTGTTCTGGCGCACGGGCACGTCGTGAAACGCAATGGCCATGTGCGGGGGCCGCACCTGGCGATTGCCGACTCCGGTTGCCCGTGCACCAGAACACCGGCCGCCGGGCCCCCATGTCCACCCCGGTCGGCCGGACCGCCGCCCGCGCGGCGCGGCCCGCCAGGCATTGCGGTGGCGGGCAACCGGAGTCGGGCATCGGCATTTGCGGCCCCCGCAAATGCCCATGCCGTTTCACGACGTGCCCGCCACCGCAATGCCTGGCGGGCCCCCCGGAACGCGCGGGCGGGCGCGCTCTAGGATGCGCGGCATGGCCGAGAACGAATTCGTGTACCAGATGCACAAGGTGCGGATGTCGTACCCACCCGACAAGGTGGTGCTCGACGACATCACGCTGGCATTCCTGCCCGGCGCCAAGATCGGCGTGCTGGGGCTGAACGGCGCGGGCAAGAGCACGCTGCTGAAGATCATGGCCGGGGAGGTAACCCCCTCCAACGGCGACGCCATGCCCGGCAAGGGCGTGAAGGTGGGCTACCTGCCCCAGGAGCCGCAGCTGGACGAATCGAAGGACGTGCGCGGCAACGTGGAGGAGGGCGTGGCCGACCGCCGCGACCTCCTCAATCGCTTCAACGAGATGAGCGCCAAGCTCGGCGAGCCCATGGAGGCCGACGAGATGGAGGCCCTTCTCGAGGAGTACCAGCGCGTGCAGGACGCCATCGAGCGCACCGGCTCATGGGACCTCGACCGCCAGGTGGAGGTCGCGATGGACGCCCTGCGCCTGCCGCCGGGCGAGGCCGACGTGGCGAAGCTCTCGGGCGGCGAGCGCCGCCGCGTGGCGCTGTGCCGCCTGCTGCTCTCGGCCCCCGACATGCTGCTGCTCGACGAGCCCACCAACCACCTGGACGCCGAGTCGGTGGCGTGGCTCGAGAGGTTCCTCGATGAGTACCCCGGCACCGTGGTGGCGGTCACCCACGACCGGTACTTCCTCGACAACGTGGCCGGGTGGATCCTCGAGCTCGACCGCGGCAAGGGCATCCCCTGGCAGGGCAACTATTCGTCGTGGCTCGAGCAGAAGGAGAAGCGCCTGGCCCAGGAGGAGAAGGAGGCCAGCAAGCGCCAGAAGGCCATCGCCCGTGAGCTCGAGTGGGTACGCACCAACCCCAAGGGGCGCCAGGCCAAGAGCAAGGCGCGCGTCACCAACTACGAGAACCTCGTGGCCGAGGAGGCCGACGTGCAGAAGCGCGGCGGGGCCGCGGACATCCGCATTCCGCTGGCGCCGCGCCTCGGTGACAAGGTGGTGGACGCCAAGGGGCTCGCCAAGGCCTTCGGCGACACCTTGCTCTTCGACGACCTCGAGTTCTCGCTTCCTCCCGGCGGCATCGTGGGCATCATCGGCCCGAACGGCGCCGGCAAGACCACCCTCTTCCGCATGATCACCGGGCAGGAGCAGCCCGACGGCGGGTCGCTGGAGATCGGCGAGACCGTGCGCATGGCCTACGTCGACCAGAGCCGCGACGACCTCGACCCGAAGAAGACCGTCTACGACGAGATCAGCGACGGGCGCGACATCATCGACCTGGGCGGCGGCAACGAGGTGCAGGCCCGTGCCTACACCGCCGCGTTCAACTTCCGGGGCTCCGACCAGCAGAAGCCCATCGGGCAGCTGTCGGGTGGCGAGCGCAACCGCGTGCACATGGCGAAGATGCTGAGCAACGGCGGCAACCTGCTGCTGCTCGACGAGCCCACCAACGACCTCGACGTGGACACCCTGCGCGCGCTCGAGACCGCGCTCGAGACCTTCTCGGGGTGCGCGGTGATCATCACCCACGATCGCTGGTTCCTCGACCGCGCGGCCACGCACATCCTGGCCTTCGAGGGCGATTCCAACGTGGTGTGGTTCGAGGGCTCCTACTCGGAGTACGAGGAGAACCGCCGCAAGCGCCTTGGCGACGAGGCCGACACCCCGCACCGCATCAAGTACCGCAGGCTCACCACGCCGGCGTAGCCGGACGCGAATCCGGTCCGGCGGGTGCGTGCCCGCCGGACCGGATCAGCCCCTGCTAGTCGGTGCACGTGCCCACGGCGGTCCAGGCGCCTCCGCCCTGGAACGTGCCCGCGGCACGGAACTGGCCGTTCACCGAGATGGTGATGGTGTTGACGGGGCCATTGAGGTTCAGGCCGCCGCCGGTGACCGCCATAGTGCCGCCGGCACCGTTGGCGCTGTCGAGGCCCACCTTGTAGCCGCCGCTCGCGGCCCCGGTGGCCTGCACCCCGCGACCGATGACCTCGCACGATGAGAGGTCGAAGGTGCGGGCGATCTTCGGGCTGCCGATGGTGAGGGTGTCGCCCGTGGTGGATCCACCACCCCCGCTCGGGGTCTTGCCCGAGCATGAGGACGGCCGGTTGGGCCAGGCGTCGGCCAGCGCCGCGGCGGTGGCGGGCCCGTAACGGCCGTCGGCGGTGATGCCCGCCTGCTTCTGGAAGGCCGTGAGCGCGGCCTCGGTGCCCGACCCGAACACGCCGTCCACCGTGCCCCCGTAGTAGCAGAGGCCCTCGAGGGCGGTCTGCAGCATCTCCACGGCGTCGGTGGTGTCGTTGCCGAGCGCCAGGTTGATCGCCGCCATCGTCTGCGGGCCGGCAATGCCATCGACGCCCAGGCCCGCGCGCGCCTGGAAGCGCTTCACGGCGGCGGTGGTTGCCGGTCCGTAGATGCCGTTGATCGGGCCGGAGTAGAAGCCCAGGTCGGTGAGGTCGGCCTGGATCTCCCTGTTGGCCTTCACGGTCGGGTTCACCACGGGCTGGGTGGTGGTGGTGCCCGTGGTCGAGGTGCTGGTGGTCCCCGTGGTGGCGGTCGAGGTGGTCGCCGTGGTGGCGGTGGTCGTGGGGCTGGTCGCCGTGGTGGGCGCCGTGACCGTGACGGTCTCGGTGCCGCCGAAGCTGCAGCCGGCGCCCACCAGTGCGAGGGCGGTGATTCCTACGGCTGCTGCGGCGATGCGCGGGGTGCTCATGCGGGGTTCACCTCGATGAAGGGAGTGTCGTCCCCGAAGGATTTCGGTACGCCCAACCGGCCCCCTTCCCCGTGTACCCTCCGCCGTCGCCCCGCGGACGCGCGGGTGCGTGTTTCGAGATCTCGCACTAGGAGCCCCTGTGAGCCCATCACCGGACCCGTTCAACGCCCGCGCGACCCTGTCCGCAGGCGGCAAGGACTACGCCATCTGGCGCCTCGACGCGCTCGGCAAGGACCTCACGCGAACCCCGTTCGTGGTGAAGGTGCTCATCGAGAACGTCCTGCGCAACGCCGGCGGCGAGTTCGTGGGCGGGGACGACGTGACGGCGCTGGCCGCGTGGTCGCCCAACTCCGGCCTGGCCCGTGAGGTGCCGCTGCTGCCCGCCCGCGTGGTGATGCAGGACTTCACCGGCGTGCCCTGCGTGGTCGACCTGGCCGCCATGCGCGACGCCATGCGCGACCTGGGCGCCGACCCCTCGCGCATCAACCCGCTGGTGCCGGCCGACCTGGTGATCGACCACTCGGTGCAGGTGGACTTCTTCGGCACCGACCAGTCGTTCGAGGAGAACGTGGAGCGCGAGTACGAGCGCAACGCCGAGCGCTACGCGCTGCTGCGCTGGGCCCAGCAGGCCTTCAAGGACTTCCGCGCCGTGCCGCCGGGCACGGGCATCGTGCACCAGGTGAACCTGGAGTACCTGGCCAGCGTGGTGGCCACCCGCGAGGTGGACGGCGAGGTGCGCGCCTACCCCGACTCGCTCGTGGGCACCGACTCGCACACCACCATGATCAGCGGCATCGGCATCCTGGGCTTCGGCGTGGGCGGCATCGAGGCCGAGGCCAACCTGCTCGGGCAGCCCATCAACCTCCCCTGGCCGGTCGTGGTGGGCGTCAAGCTCACGGGCCAGCTGCAGCCGGGCGCCACCGCCACCGACCTGGTGCTCACCCTCACCGAGATGCTGCGCGCGCACGGCGTGGTGGGCAAGTTCGTGGAGTACTACGGCGACGGCCTCTCCAACATCACGCTGGCCGACCGCGCCACCATCGCCAACATGGGCCCCGAGTACGGCGCCACCACCGGCATCTTCCCGGTGGACGCCGAGGCGCTGCGCTACCTCGAGACCACCAACCGCGGCCACCTCGTGCCGCTGGTCGAGAGCTACTACCGCGAGCAGGGCATGTTCCGTGAGGACGGCGACCCCGACCCGCAGTACGACGAGCACCTGGCCCTCGACCTGGGCGACGTGGTGCCCTCGCTCTCGGGCCCGCGGCGTCCGCAGGACCGCGTGGTGCTCCCCGAGGTGGGCAAGCGCTTCATGGACGAGTACCCCGAGGGCATGCACGCCAACGGGGGCGGCCGCCACTACGACACCGTCGAGGTGGACGTGGACGGCGAGATGGCCGAGTTCGGCCCCGCGTCGGTGGCCATCGCGGCCATCACCTCGTGCACCAACACGTCGAACCCCTACGTGATGGTGGGCGCCGGCCTGGTGGCCAAGCGCGCGGTGGAGAAGGGCCTCACGGTGAACCCCACCGTCAAGACCTCCTTCGCACCGGGGTCCCAGGTGGTCACCGGCTACATGGAGAAGTCGGGCCTCATGCCCTACCTCGACCAGATCAAGTTCAACCTGGTCGGCTACGGGTGCACCACGTGCATCGGCAACTCCGGCCCGCTCGACGAGCCCGTCACCCGCGCCATCGAGGACAACGGCATGGTGGTGGCCGCGGTGCTCTCGGGCAACCGCAACTTCGAGGGCCGCGTGCACCCCAACGTGAAGGCCGCCTTCCTGGCCTCGCCGCCGCTGGTGGTGGCATTCGCCCTGGCGGGCCGCGTGGACATCGACCTCACCACCGAGCCCCTCGGCACGGGGTCGGACGGCCAGCCGGTGATGCTCGCCGACATCTGGCCCTCGGCCGACGAGGTGCGCGAGGTCGTGGAGGGCACCATCGACGCCGCGCTCTTCAAGGAGTACTACGCCTCGGTGTTCGACGGCGACGAGCGCTGGCGCGCCATCCCGGTGCCGGCCGGCGACACCTACGCGTGGGACTCCGACAGCACCTACGTGCAGCTGCCCCCGTTCTTCGAGGGCCTCACGCCCGAGCCGCCCGGGGTCACCGACATCGTCGACGCCCGCGCCCTGGCGGTGCTGGGCGACTCGGTCACCACCGACCACATCTCGCCCGCCGGCGTGATCCCGGTCAACTCGCCCGCCGGTGAGTACCTCATCTCCAAGGGCGTGGAGCCGCGCGACTTCAACTCGTTCGGATCGCGCCGCGGAAACCACGAGGTGATGATGCGCGGCACCTTCGGCAACATCCGCCTGCGCAACGCCCTGGCCGGTGGCAAGGAGGGCAACTGGACCGAGCACGTCACCACGGGCGAGGTCATCCCGATCTACGACGCCTCCATGCGCTACCAGGCCGACGGCATCCCGCTCGTGGTGCTGGCAGGCAAGGAGTACGGCTCGGGCTCGTCACGCGACTGGGCCGCCAAGGGCACCGCGCTGCTGGGCGTGCGCGCCGTCATCGCGCAGTCGTTCGAGCGCATCCACCGCGGCAACCTCGTCGGCATGGGCGTGCTGCCCCTGCAGTTCCTCGAGGGCGAGTCGGCCGAGAGCCTCGGGCTCTCCGGTCACGAGACCTTCAGCATCCACGGCCTCGCCGACATGGAGCCGCGCGCCATCCTCACGGTGCAGCTGGGTGACGGCCGCCAGTTCCAGGTGCAGAGCCGCATCGACGGCCCCAACGAGATGAACTACCTGAGGAACGGCGGCATCCTGCCCACCGTCCTCCGTCGCCTCTACAAGGAGAGCGCCGGCAAGTAGTTCCAGTGCAGGACGCGGTACCGAAGGGCCCGCTCCGGCGGGCCCTTCGCGTTCCTGCGGCCTACCGGCCTATGCGATTCCCTCGGCCGCGGCGTCTACCACCGCGCGCAGGGGGTCGGCCAGCCCGGGTCGGGCGGCCAGCGTGCCGGGGGCACCCTCGGGGCCCGTGGGCAGGTCCTGCACGGTGCCGCCCGCGGCGGTCACGATGACCGCGCCGGCGGCGACGTCCCACGCGTTCACGCCGAACTCGTAGTAGGCGTCCAGGCGGCCGCAGGCCACCCACGCCATGTCGAGGGCGGCAGACCCGCCGCGGCGCATGTCGCGCACGTGCGGAATGACGCCCGACAGGCGCAGCGCCTGGCGGCGGCGGCGCACGGCGTCGTAGCCGAACCCGCTGCCCACGAGCGCCTGCCCGAGGTCGTCGCTGGGCTCGAGGGCGAGCACCTGGCCGTTCAGGTGCGCGGGGCCTCCGCGCACGGCGCTGAAGGTCTCGCCGCGGATGGGGTCGTGCACCACGCCCATCAGCCCGCCCTGGTCGTCGTGGCAGGCGATGCTCACGGCCCACTGCGGGTAGCCCCAGAGGAAGTTGGTGGTGCCGTCCAGGGGGTCAACGAGCCAGCGCAGGCCGGTCGTGCCCTGCTCGGCCTCGCCGGCCTCCTCGCTGAGGATGGCGTCGCCCGGCCGCTCGGCGCGGATGATGGAGAGGATGACGTCCTCGGCCTCGTGATCGGCCACGCTGGCCAGGTCGGTGGACGTGCTCTTGGCGATGACGCCCTCGGCGGGTCCCTCGAAGCGCGCCATCAGGCCGTCGCCGGCCAGGCGGGCGGCCCTCAGGGCGATGTCCAGGGCCTGGGCTGCGTCTGATGGGTCGGTCGTCACGAGAGGGCATCCTACGCACCGCGCGCGCCGCGGCCGCGCTACCCTCCCGGCCGTGACCGAGACCGTGAACCTCATCTCGCCACGCGGGTACTGCGCCGGCGTGGACCGTGCCATCGAGACCGTCGACCGCCTGCTGGAAGAGCGCGGCGCGCCCATCTACGTGCGCGGCGAGATCGTGCACAACCAGTACGTGGTGAAGACCCTCGCCGACAAGGGCGCGGTGTTCGTGGACACCCCCGAGGAGGTTCCCGAGGGCAATGTGATCGTGCTGTCGGCGCACGGCAGCGCGCCCGACATCTACGAGCGCTGCGGGGCCCGCAACCTCGAGGTGATCGACGCCACCTGCCCGCTGGTGAGCAAGGTGCATGCCGAGGTGCGCCGCTACGCCGGCAAGGGCGCCACCGTGCTGCTGGTGGGGCACGAGGACCACGACGAGGTCATCGGCACCCGCGGCGAGGCACCCGAGCGGGTGATCGTGGTGGAGGATGTCGCCCAGGCCGAGACCGTCGTGGTGCCCGACCCCGACAACGTGGCGCTCACCACCCAGACAACGCTGTCGCTGGACGACACCGCCGAGATCATCGCGGTGCTCAAGCGGCGCTTCCCCGCCCTGCAGTCACCGGCATCCAGCGACATCTGTTACGCCACGCAGAACCGCCAGGACGCCGTGAAGACCGTGGTGGAGGAGACATCGGCCGAGCTGGTGCTGGTGGTGGGCTCGCAGAACTCGTCGAACTCGCAGCGCCTGGTGGAGGTGGCCCGGGCCGGCGGGGCCGCGAGCTACCTCATCGACGGGGTGGCCGATCTCGACCCCTCGTGGCTGGATGACCACCCCCGGGTGGCGCTCACCGCGGGGGCATCCGCGCCCGAGGTGCTGGTGCGCGAGGTGCTCGACTACCTCGAGACACGCGGATATTCCCGAAAGGGCAACGAGGTCCCAACGGACGAGGGCGTGGTGTTCGCGCTCCCTCCGCAAGTACGCTAGGCACATGCGTCGTCACATGGTGATCACGGCGCTCGCCGTGCTCGTCCCCGCGGGGGCGGCCATGGCGGGCACGCAGGATTGCGCCGACGGTTCGTGCGTGGTCACCGCCGACGCCGCCACGTGGGCGCAGGTGGCCAAGGGCGTGCAGGGCGGTGTGCTCGCGTGGCCGCGCGAAACCCAGGATGCCGCCCTGCAGCGCGTGGACCTCACGCGACAGGAGCCGCTGGCCGGCGAGGCAACCGTGTGCGACGGCAGGCAGGAGGCCACCGGGCGCTACCAGTGGAAGGGCCAGTCGGTCACATTCCGCAACGTCACCGCGGCCGGCACAGACTGCACCAAGGGCGACCCCGTGCGCTTCCGCTGCACCACCACCTCGATCAAGGGGCTGGGGCGCACGCGCGACTGCACCAGCAGCAAGTGGCGCATCATCACGTGGGGCGACTACGTGCCGCGCCAGGGCGGGCAGTTCGAGCTGAGCGGCCCGCGCGCCTTCGGGCTGGTGCCCATGGCGCGCTCGGTGCGCTAGTCGCGCAGCAGCAGCGGGCCGTCCACCACGAAGTCGGACGGGATTCGCCCCGTGAGGTCGGCGGCGTCCTGCGCGAAGCGCGGGTCGATCTCGATGGGGTGCGCACTGGCGCCATCGGCGCCGCGCGGCACCGTGGCACCCGCGGCCTCGAGCCACCGGGCGGCACGATCGACCATCGCCGCCCGGCAGGTGTCGGGTGAGTCGGTGCCGTCGGCGTTCTTCACCGGTGCGAAGCGCTCCTCGCGTGCCATCTCCACCGTGGCCGTGCGCTCGGCCAGCGGCAGGGCATCGAACATGAACGCCTCGAACTTCACGGCGTTGGGCGCCTGCGGGTCGGGGTCGTCCACGGTGGCCACGCGCTTGTCGGCGCGATGGAAGGGCAGCGGTATCTCGCCGGTGGCAAGCCGCATGGCGAAGGCCCGGTCGAGGCAGTGCACCCCCGTGGAGCCGGCCCAGTAGAGCAGGCCGCCGGCGTCGTCGCGCTGGGCCTCGAGGCCCGACGGCAGGTCGGTGTACTCCACCAGTGCCGTGCGGCCGTCCACCGTGGCCATCACGCCCATGCGCTCCTCGGGCGCCGACTTCGCCACCACGAGGGTGCTCATCTGGGCCCGGGCCAGCAGGTGCGCCCCGATGAACTCCGGGTCGGCCGGGCGCATGAGCGGGTTGTCCACCTGGAAGGTCATGATGACGTCGATGCCGCGCTCCTCGAGGTCGCCCAGCATCGCCGCCCGCCCCATGGCCCGGAAGATTCCGCCGTGGCCGTCGGGCGAGAGCGCCAGGCGGTCGGGCGCCTCGCGCAGGATGTCGCCGGTCACCGGGTCGACGGCCGGCAGCATGCCCTGCACGAAGGTGGTCACCGAGTCGGGCTGCAGCCCGAACAACATCTGCTGCTCGAAGAACGCCCGGGTCTCGGCATCGTTGACGTCGGACGTCATGAGGAGGAACGGCAGGTCGCAGCCATAGCGTCGGCGCGTGGCCCCCACCCCGGCCGCGTGCACCTCGAACAGCGGGGCGTTGCTCACCGGGCCGATCGGGAACATCCCCTTGGGGTGGTCGAACCCGAGGCGCGTGCCCTGGCCGCCGGCCAGCAGCACCACCGCCACGCGGTTGTCGCGCAGCGCCTGCTCCCCCGCCTCGAACGCCATTCGCCGATTCGCCCGGCCGGCGTCGTCGGCGGGCAGGCGGTCCACCTCGGCCGGGCCGATGCTGCCGGGTGCCGCCTGAGCCGGATCCCGCACGAGTTCGCGCACCAGGCGCTCCACCAGCGGAAGGTCGATGGATGCCACCTGCAGCAGCAGGCGGTCGGCCTGGTCGTCGGGCAGCGCGCGGATGGAGTCGGCCAGGCGCGCCTGCCCGGCCGACTCCAGCGCGTCGATCACCGGGTCGCTCACGCGGGGGTGAGGCAGACCTTGATCACGCCCTCCTCGCGGGACTGCATCTTGCGGTAGCCATCCGCGGCGTCGTCCAGCGACAGCTCGGTGGTGAGCACCGGCGCCGGGTCGAGGCGGCCGGCCTTCACGGCGTCCAGGAGCTCGGGGAAGTACGCCGGCCCCGGCACCAGGCCGCCCGTGATGGTGATGTTGCGCAGGAACTGGTCGAACCAGTTGATCTCGGGCACGTTCTGCATGAAGTGGTCCATGCCGAGGCAGGCGATCGATCCGCCGGCGCGCACGGTGGCGTGCGCCGCGGCCATCGACGACTTGCCGCTGATGCTGTCGACCACCACGTGGGCGCCCTCGCCGTTGGTCATCTCCATCACCTGCTCGCGGATCTCGTCGGTGTCGCGCGAGGTCACCACGCCGGTGGCGCCCAGCTGGCGCGCCACCTCGAGGCGGTCCTCGTGGTGGCCGAGGCAGACGATGTTCACGCCGTCCATGGCGGCCGCGCCGTGCACGCCGCACAGGCCCACCGCGCCGTCGCCGATCACCACCACGTTGTAGCCGGGCTTCATGCCGGCGGTGCGCAGGCCGTGCCACGCGGTGGACATCACGTCCACCAGCGGCAGCATGGTCTTCTGGCGGTCCATCCCCGAGAGCTCCTCGGGCATGGGGATGAGCGTGGTTGATGCCAGCGGCACGCGCACGTACTCGCTCTGGCCGCCCTGCACCGTGCCGTCGTGCTGCCAGGTGCGCGGTGCCCACCCGAACAGCGACCACGAGTTGCACGAGCTGTGCAGGTGCTCGGCGCACATGGGGCAGGTGCCGTCGAGGATCGAGCACGAGGCCAGCACGCGGTCGCCCGGGCGCAGGTTGGTCACCTCGCTGCCCACCTCCTCGACCGTGCCGATGAACTCATGGCCCAGGCGCGAACCCGGCTCGAAGCCGAAGGCCGTGCCGGCGTTGAGGATGTGCAGGTCGGATCCGCAGATGCCGGCCATGGTCACCTTCACCAGTGCATCGGTCGGCTTCTCGATCGCGGCGTCCGGCACGTTGTCGACGCGGACGTCCTGGTCACCATGAAAGGTCAGGCCACGCATGTGTGATCTCCCCGGGTAGGCATGCGAACTGCGCCTAGTATCGCCCACGGGCCGCCGCCGATGGTGCGCCTACGGACCACCCGGAGGATTTCCCCGCATGGCCCCAACGCGCGTGTGCTTCGTCTGCCTCGGCAACATCTGCCGCAGCCCCACGGCCGAGGCCGTCATGCGGCACCGCCTGCAGTTCGACGACCTCGGGGTGCACGTGGAGGTCGAGAGCGCCGGCACGGGTGACTGGCACGTGGGCCACCAGCCCGATGAGCGGGCGCGCGAGGAGGCCGCCCGGCGGGGCATCGACATGCAGGGCGTGGCCCAGCAGTTCACCGCGGACGACTTCGACCGCTTCGACCTGGTCCTGGCCATGGACTCGGCCAACCTCGAGGCCCTGCGGCGCATCGCGCCGTCGGCGGAGGCCGCGTCAAAGGTGCAGATGCTGCGCGCGTTCGACCCGCTGGCGGGCGACGAGCTCGACGTGCCCGACCCCTACTTCGGCGGGTCGCAGGGGTTCGTCGAGGTGTTCGACATGGTCGATCGCTCCGTCACCGGACTGCTCGACCACATCGGCAGCACGCGCGGCTAGCCGTGGGGCAGCCGGACCCCTCGCACATCGCACGCCTCGCGGGGGCGGACGTGCACACCACCCGCAGGGTGTCCGGCGGGTACGTGAGCGACGCCCTGCGCATCGAGATGACCGACGGCCGGTCGGTGTTCGTGAAGCACACGCGCGATGCCCCCGCCGGGCTGTTCCGCTCGGAGGCCGCGGCGCTCGCCTGGATCGCCGATGCCGGGGTGCGCGTGCCGCAGGTCATCGGCGTGGGCGACGAGTGGCTCGCGCTCGAGTGGATCGACGAGGGCGAGTTCACCGCCGGGGCACAGGAGGCCCTCGGGCGCGCGATCGCGCGCATGCACCGCGCGGGGGCCGACCGCTTCGGCGCGCCGTGGGACGGCTTCGCCGGTCCGGTGCCCGTGCCCAACGATGCCCGCGACGACTGGCCGGCGTTCCTCGCCGAGTGCCGCATCATCCCCCTGGCGCACGCGAGCAACCTGCCCCCGGACACCTGGCGCCGACTCGACGATGCCCTCGGGCGCCTGCCCGACCTGCTCGGCCCCCCGGAGCCGCCGGCCCGGGTGCACGGCGACCTCTGGGCGGGCAACCGCATGGTCGACGACTCCGGCACGCCGGTGCTCATCGACCCCGACGCCTACGGCGGCCACCGCGAGATGGACCTGGCGATGATGGCCCTGTTCGGGGGGTTCCCGCAGCGGGTGTTCGATGCCTACTGCGAGGAGTTCCCGCCCGCGCCCGGGTGGGAGGAGCGGCGCGAGTTCAACCAGCTGGTGCCGATCCTCGTGCACGCCGCGATGTACGGCGGCAAGTGGCTGGCCGACGCCGACCGCATCCTGCGGAACGCCGCCTAGGCCGGGATGCCCGCCCGCTCGAGCACGTCGGGGGGGTCCATGATGAGCCCCACGTAGAACGGGCCGAACTCCCCGAACCGCGTGGACACCT
>JAFMJQ010000163.1 GCA_017853415.1 Thermoleophilia bacterium
ACAGTCACCGCGACAGTCTGGCCGTCGACCGAGGTCGAGTTCGAGGACCACTTCGGGGTCGTATGGTCCGAAGCATTCGGCCGCGAACACGTCCCCCAGAAGTACCTTTACTTCGTCGCCTACCACGCCCAGAAGGACGCCGGCAAGACCGGGCACGACTTCACCGAATGGCTCCGCACGGTCGCGCAGGTCTCCATCGCAGGAGACACCGCGGACCCTACGGACCCGGAAGCACCCACTGGCTAATCGGTGCTCTCGCGGTAAAGACAGGGATTAGCCCGCTCGAGCTTCTTCGGACCCCCCCGAAGATTCTCCGCGTAATGATCGAGCAAGTCTGGCCACGAGCCGACATCAAGACAGGAGCGGACGCATGGCAGGGACTGGCGTCGTTGGATTTCGACTAGGCAAGGACGACGCCCCGGTCCGCGCCGAGATCCTCGGCCTGAAGGAGATCCAGCGCGACCTCCGCAGACTCGGCGACGACACGAAGAACGAACTCAAGGACACGCACAAGGCCGCCGCCGAGATTGTCGTCCTGGGCGCAAAGCGCTATGTCCCGTACCGCACCGGCCGCCTCGCGAACTCGATCCGCGCCATCGCCACGCAATCCTCCGGTCGAGTCCGCGTCGGTTCCGCCGCCGTCCCCTACGCCGGCCCGATTCACTTCGGATGGCCCGCCCGCAAGATCACCCCGAACCCGTTCGTCTACGACGCCATGGACACCCGCGTCGAAGAGATCCGCGGCCTCTACGAGAAGCGCATCATGGAACTCATTGAGCGCTACGACCTCTCGACCGAGCAACCGCTCAAGCAGGCTCGCGCCGTCCGCGCCGCCGCCGGCATCAAGTCCTCCACCGGGCGGATGCCCGACGCGCTTCTTCGTGACGCCGCCGGAAGCATCATCGGCGGAGTGTACGAGGGAAAGGCCGTCTACTTCTAGACTGTCACCATGGCCCGCGGTATTTCGTTCATCATCACCGGGTCCGCCGGCCCGCTCCGGAAAGCGATCAAGGAGGCCTCGGACAGTCTCGCCGGCATGAGCAAAGGCGCGACCCTCGCGTTCGGTGCCGCCGCTACCGCGACGACCCTGTTCGCCCGCCAGGCGATCCAGGCCGCCGCCGACGACCAGAAGCAACAGGCCCTCCTCGCCCGCCAGCTCCAAGTCTCCGCCGGCGCCACGAAAGCGCAGGCCGCCGCCGTCGAGGAGTACATCGACGCGACGCAACGGTCCGTGGCGGTGTCGGACACCGAGCTTCGCACGTCCCTCCAGTCTCTCGTCGTCGCGACCGGTGACCTTACGAAGTCTCAGGACCTCCTCAACGTGGCGATGGATACCGCCGCCGCGACGGGGAACTCGACGAGCCGAGTCGCCGAGGCGCTTTCGCGTGGCTATGCGGGGAACACCCGAGCGCTCGCGTCCTTGTCGCCCGAGCTCAAGAAGGCAATCAAGGACGGCGCCTCCTTCTCCGACGTGCTCGGCATCCTCCGAAACAACTTCCAAGGCGCCGGCAAAGAAGCCGCCGGAACGATGGCCGGGCAACTCGCCATCCTCGGGAACACAATCGACGAGGCGAAAGAGTCCATCGGTGCCGCGCTCCTCCCGACCCTCCAGCAACTCCTCCCGCAACTCGTCAACCTTGCGAACTGGGTCGGCCAGAACTCGGCCCTCCTTGGCACCGCCGCGGTCGTAATCGGCACGTTCGCCGCCGGCATGGTCATCGCCAAAGGCGCCCTCGTCGCCTGGCGGGCAATCGGCGTCGCCACCACCGCCGTCAACGCGGCCCTCGCCACAAGCTTCTCCGCGGTCCAGATCGCCACCGGCGTTGGCCTTGTCACGGCGCTCGCCGCCATCCCGGTCTATCTGAAAATGAAGTCCACGTTCGACGGTCTCACAAAGTCGACGAACAATTACACCGGCGCCCTCGGCGGCGCGATTGTGAACCAGAAGCAACTCAATGAATACATGGGCCCGGTGCCGTCCCGGAACCTCGCCGAGTTCCAGAAGCATTACGCCAACTATGCGACGACGGTCGCGAACGCCGGCAAGAACACGGGAAGCACCGCCTCGAAACTGAAAGACTTCCGGGACAAGATCTCGAGCGCCAAGGACGCCATCCGCTCCTACGTCGACGGCATCCGCGACGCCATCACCGGCACCGTCAGTCTCGGGAACGCCTTTAGTGAAGCCCAATCAAGCCAGGCCGACGCCACCGATCAACTCAACGCCGCCCTCGCCGACCGCAAACAGGCCTACGAAGAACTCAACCAGGCCAAAGTCACGAACGACGTCGAGGCCTACAACTCCGCCCTCGCCCGTGTCGCCGCCACCGAGAAGGCCGTCACCGACGCCCAAGCAGTCAAGCCCAAGACCTACATGGAAGTCTTCCAGGCGCAGATCACCGCCGCGAAAGAGTTCGCCACGAACCTCAAGGCACTCATTGGCGCCGGTCTCGGAGGTGCCGGCCTCCAACAGATCCTAAGTCTCGGCCCGGTCGCCGGGAACGCCGTCGCCAAGGACCTCCTCGCCGGCGTCGGTGGCTACACCGTCGGATCACTCAACGCCGATCTCGCCTCTATCGCCGCGGCCGGGACGTCGGTCGGTATGTCCATCCCCGGTGTTGCGGGAGCGCTCGGCGCCAAGGTCGGCGGCACCGAGAACAAGTATTACATCGAGGTCAAGGCCGGCGTCGGCGACAAGGTCGAGGTCGCCAAGCAGGTCGTTGAGGTTCTCCAGGCTTACGAGAAGCGTCTCGGCGGAATCCCGATCAAGGTCAAGGGCTAGCCGATGGCGAAGCCCACGGTCCGCGTCCGGATCGCCTTCGCCGACGGCCCCTACGTCGCGTCCCCGACATGGACCGACGTCACCTCCTACGTCCGGGCGATCAACACGTCCCGCGGCCGGACGGACGACTGGCAGAATTTTGACTCCGGCTCCGCCACCTTGATCCTCGATAACCGAGACCGCCGGTTCGACCCGACCTACACCTCGAGCCCGTATTACGGGAACCTCCAACCGCGCCGCCAGATCCTCATAGACGCCACCACCGACTCGATTAACTACCACGACGTATTCCGAGGGTATGTCGACGGATGGCCCGTCGAACTCACCGACGCCGGCTACGACTCGACCGTGACGATCTCGTGCTACGACCTTCTCGGCCTGATCGCCCAGACAACCGCGCCGTATGACTGGGCCGACGCCTACATCCGGTCCCTCTCGGCCTACCGATATATCAAGTTCGACGACCTCGTGAACACCGCGAGCCCGTCGGCCACGTCGTTCACCGACTACGGCTCCGCCGCGATCCCACTCACCTACTCACAAGGTACGGCCGTCCTCCAGAACGTCGACTCCTTCGCCCCTGGCCTGCCCTACAAGGCCGTAAATATGGTCAACGAGCTCTACTTCCGGACCACTAACCCGCTTACCGGTGTCTCATCCGTAAGCGCCGCATCATGGACAATCCCGACCCCGGTCACCGGATCGAGCCAATACCTCGAGGCCTACGGCCCCGACTTCACGCTCAATAACACCGCCGGGACAAACATGAGGGCCTACATCACCTACGGCTACAACCTCGGCACCGCTCAATGGGAAGTACGTCTAACAGTCCAGACACGAATCGGCGCCGGCTCGACCCAATGGGCCTACGCTTACCCGCTCCAAGTCAACGCGAGCACTCCGCATCACTTCGCGTTCACGGTCACGAACCTCACGAGCTCACCCCCGACGGTCAATGTGGTCGTCGACGGCATCGAACTCGCCGCGGTCTCACCAACGACGAGCACCTTGACACTCGCCGCCCAGGATCTCCTCAACGTCCAACGACCCCAGCAACAACTCGTCGTGTTCGGGTCCCTACTGACGACCGCCCAAATAGCCACGATCTACAACCTTTCAATCGGCCAAGTCATCGAGACGACCGCCGCCCGGTTCACTCGCGCCATGGGCCAGACATCCGTCCCCGGCGCCCTCTACTCCGCACCCGGAAGCCCCGCCGGAACGGTCGCCAAGATCAACCACGGCGGCGAACCCATCAACACGACGATCCAACTCGCCTCGGACTCCGAAGGCGGCGAGCTCTACACAAGCAAGGCCGGCGTCCTCACGATGACGAACCGGACCTACTACCAATCGGGGACCTCGGCTACGAACCAGGCCACGTTCGGCGCCGGCGGTATCCCGATCGGGATGGAGGCCTCGTATTACTGGACCGCGGACGGGATTCGGAACGCCCTAAACCTCGAGTGGTCCGGGGACACGACGATAAACGTCTCGGACGCGACCTCGATCGCGGCCTACGGCACCCAGCAGGACAACTACTCCACCCAGCTCTCCACGGCCGCCGACACCCAGACACTCGGGAACCTTCTGGTCGGCTTCGGCAAACTTCCCCGGCTCATCATGTCGGCCGTCGAGCTCGGGCAAGCGTTGAGCACCGCCGAATGGGCGACCGTCCTCGGCCTCGAGCTCCTGGACCGGATCACGGTCGTCGTCCCGGAACCGGTCGGAACGAACCTCACCCAGAAACAACTCATCCAACAGATCGAGCACGAGATCACGCCGGGAGACTGGCGGACCCGCATCCTCGGCTCGTCCCGTTGGTCGTCGTATTTCATCCTCGACGAGTCCCTCCTCGACGGGACGGACCTCCTCGCCTAGACTCGGAGCGACCCTATGCCTACACCGCCAGACTTCACCGCCGGAACCGCTCTCACGGCCGCGTCCCTCGACAAGATCGGGCTCTGGCTCATTGAGACGAAAGACGTGACCGCGACCGCCACTATCGACTTCACGTCAGTCTTTAGCACGGACTATCGGGCCTATCGCCTTATTTGGGATTACCTTCAGAACACCAGCACGGCCGACCTTTATCTTCAGTATCGAAGCGCCTCCGGCGTTCTTGCTACAGGCTACACCTGGGGCTACGGCGGCTCATACACAAACAGCGGAACACCGGTGTTCGGTGGATTCTCCGCGCAAAATACCGCGCAAACGAGCGCCTACATCGGTAGTGGTGCCATTGCCGCCGGCAGGACGTCGGGATGGATAGATTTATACAACCCACAGAACGCCGTCGGGTCGTATGGAAACGGGCAAGCGGCTAGTCTCAACTACAGCGCCGCGCTCACTTATGTCACGCTTTCTGGTGGCATCCTTCATAACACATCGGACACCCGTACAGGAATACGCCTCACCTGTAACGCCGGAACAATGACAGGAAAGTTCTCCTTGTATGGATACCGAAACTAACATTGCTACCTACGACGAAAACGGACGACCCATTGTGCGGCCGATGACTGACGAAGAACTCGCCGAACTTGAGG
Organism: Thermoleophilia bacterium; assembly: GCA_017853415.1. Lineage (GTDB taxonomy): Bacteria > Actinomycetota > Thermoleophilia > Miltoncostaeales > Miltoncostaeaceae > SYFI01. Next base: position 5,329 of record JAFMJQ010000163.1, read on the forward strand.
CGACCCGCGCCGCAATGACACCCGCACGACCCGAGTGATGCGCCGGCTCCTGCCCCTGGTAGGAGTCCTTCTAGCGGTCCTACCAGGAGCACAAGCGGCCCGCGCCTCGACTCCCG
>JAFMJQ010000104.1 GCA_017853415.1 Thermoleophilia bacterium
GCGGAGGGCGGCGCGGGCGGGGAATGACGGCATGAGGGAGTCGATGAGCACGCCTCCCGCATCGAGCCCGATGCGCGGGCGCGCGATCAGCTGCCCCCGGGGGCCGATGCCTCGTGGATGCGCCCGGCCTGCACGGCGGCCTGGTTCACCGCATCGCGCATGGCGGGCACGTCCCCCGCCGCCGCGCCCTGCGCCGCCTTGCGCAGGGCCGCGGCGAAGCCCACGTAGAGCGGGCCGATCTCGCGACGCTGGTCCTCGAGGCGCTGGTCGTCCAGGCGCGCGGCCGAGATCTGGCGCGCGGCGAGCTCGGCCCGCGTGGCGGCGGCCGACAGGCCCGGCGCCGCGCGCCTGGCCTGCACGGGCGTCGGGGCACCGGGGAGGGCGTCGAGCCGTATGGATGCCGCCCGGGCGGCGGCCACGGCCTCACGCACCATCGCCATGTACCGGGCGGGGGTCACCGTGGTGCCCGGTGCCACCTCTCCGGTGGGCACGGGTTCAGGCGCGCCGCCGCACCCCGCGAGGGTGCCCGCGCCCAGCGCCGCAGCGACGGCGAGCATCACGACCTGGCGGCGGATGGCACCTCCCCCAGGGCGTCGAGCAATTGCACGGTGGCATCGCGCAGCCCGGCGCGCGACTCGCTCCTGAGGATCGCCCGCACGGCCCGCATGCGGCTCACCACCGGGTCGATGGCCCGCAGCAGCCGCGTCTGCTCCATGCGCAGCGCCTCGTCGCCGGGCCGGAGCACGCGGAACTCGCGCACCTCGCGCACGACGTCGTCCACCAGGCCATCGACCTCGATCGGCTGCGGCTGCGGTCCGTCCGGGTCGAGCGATGCGGTGGCCACCACGCCCATGCGCTCGGCCGGCTGCACGAGCTCGCGCACCGCGTCGACGAACTCCGCCGGGGTGGTGGCGCGCAGCGCCGTGGCATCGGGGCCCGATCCGCACCCCGCCAGCGCGAGAGCCGCCAGCGCGAGTGCCCCTGCCGGTGCGGTGCGTCGCGTCACGCACCGAAGACTAGGGGCCGCGGTGGCGGGCATCACCGGGGCGGGGCGGGGCGCGACTCACGCCCACCGCCGGGCCCGGCCGTACGTAGACTGCCCGCGCCACCGACACGGAGACGCACGTGACCCACCCGGCATCGCCCGATACCTGCATCGCCACCGTCCGCACGCTCGCCATCGACGCCGTGCAGAAGGCGAATTCCGGGCATCCCGGGGCCCCGATGGGCCTCGCCCCGGTGGGCTGGGCCCTCTACTCGCGCCTCCTGCGCCACGCGCCGGATGATCCCGCGTGGCCCGACCGCGATCGCTTCGTGCTGTCGGCGGGGCACGCATCGGCCCTGCAGTACGCCCTGCTGCACCTCAGCGGCTACGCGCTGACGCTGGACGACATCCGGGCGTTCCGCCAGTGGGGCAGCCGCACGCCCGGTCACCCCGAGCGCGGGCACGTGCCCGGCGTGGAGGTGACCACCGGGCCCCTCGGCCAGGGGCTCGGCAGCGCCGTTGGCCTCGCGCTGGCCGAGGCCATGCTCGCCGCCGAGTTCAACCGTCCGGGCCACGAGGTGATCGACCACCGCACCTGGGTGATCGCCTCGGACGGCGACCTCATGGAGGGCATCTCGCACGAGTCGTGCTCGCTGGCCGGATTCCTCGGGCTGGGGAAGCTCATCGTCATCTTCGACGACAACAGCATCAGCCTCGACGGCCCCACCGGCATGTCCACGGGCGACGACGTGACCGGGCGCTTCACCGCATACAACTGGCGCGTGCTGTCGATCGACGACGCCAACGACCTGGACGAGATCGACCGCGTGCTCGACGACGCCCGTGCCGGTGACGGCCGCCCCACGCTGGTGCGATACCGGTCGCACATCGGGTTCGGCGCGCCGAACGTGCAGGACACCAGCAAGGCGCACGGCGCGCCGCTCGGGCCCGACGAGGCACGTCTCGCGAAGCAGGCCTACGGCTGGCCCGACGACGCGGAGTTCCTGGTGCCCGACGACGTTGCGGCCTGGGCGCCGGTGCTGCGCGAGCGCGGCGCTGCGCTGGTGGCGGCCTGGGACGCCGCCATGGATTCCTACGCCGCCGAGTTCCCGGCCGAGGCCGCGGAACTCCGTCGCCGGCTGGCGGGTGAGCTTCCGGCCGGCTGGGATTCCGACCTGCCGCGCTTCGAGGCCGGGGAGTCGCCCGCCACGCGCGTGGCATCCACGACCGCCCTCAACGCCATCGCGGCGCGCGTGCCCGAGCTCGTGGGCGGGGCCGCCGACCTCGCGAGCTCCACCGGCACGGTCATCAAGGGCGCGGGCGACATCGCACCGGGCGCGTTCGCCGGGCGCAACATCCACTTCGGCGTGCGCGAGTTCGGCATGGCCGCCGCGGTGAACGGCATGGTGGCCCACGGCGGCTTCCGGGCGTACGGATCCACCTTCATGACGTTCTCCGACTACATGAAGAACGCCATCCGCATGGCCGCCCTGCAGCGCCTGCCGTCGATCCTGGTGTTCACGCACGACTCCGTGGCCGTGGGAGAGGACGGCCCCACCCACCAGCCCGTGGAGCAACTCGCCGCGCTGCGGTCGATCCCCGGGCTCGTGACGCTGCGCCCCGCCGACGCCCGCGAGACCGCGCAGGCGTGGCGCATCGCGGTGGCGCGCGACGAGGGCCCCACGGCCCTCGTGCTCACCCGCCAGGGGGTGCCCGTGCTGCCCATCGACGACCCGCCGGTGGATCGCGGCGCCTACGTGCTGGCCCCCGGGGACGACTGCGCCATCATCGCCACGGGCTCCGAGGTATCGCTGGCCCTGGCCGCGCGCGACCTGCTGGCCGCCGACGGCGTGGGCGCACGCGTGGTGAGCATGCCGTCGTGGGAGCTCTTCGCCGCGCAGCCCGACGCCTACCGCGACGAGGTGCTGCCGCCAGGCATGGCCGCACGGGTGTCGGTGGAGGCCGCGTCGCCGTTCGGCTGGCCGCGCTGGACCGGCACGTGGGGCCGCAACGTCGGCATCGACCGCTTCGGCGAGTCGGCTCCCGGCGCGCTGGTGATGGAGCGCCTGGGCATGACGGCCGATGCCGTGGCGCAGGCCGTGCGCGAGTCGCTGGCGGCGGCACCCGGCTGATGCGGGTGATCGTGCGCCCCGGCCCGGCGGCCGGCCTCGTCGAGGACGCCGTCGCGGACGCCGAGGGGCGCGGGCTGGTGGAGCAGGTGCTCGCCGGCGACCCGGCGGCCTGGGGCGACCACGCAGACGCCGCGCGTGAGTGGACCGGCTGGATGCGGGCACCCATCGACATGCGTGCCGAGGTGCCCGCGATCGATGCCCTCGTCGGGCGGGCCGCGGCCGACGGCATCGATCACGTGCTGGTGCTCGGCATGGGCGGATCGAGCCTCTCGCCGGAGGTCACGCGCCGAACGTTCGGGCACGCAGCCGGAATCGAGCTGCGGGTGCTCGACTCCACCGATCCCATCGCCGTGGCCGACATCACCGACGGCATCGAGCCGTCCCGGTGCCTGGCCATCACGGCATCGAAGAGCGGCACCACGGCCGAGCCGCTGGCGTTCCTCGCGCACGTGGAGCAGTTCCTCACGGACGCCCTCGGCGACCGGGCGCGCGATCACCTCATCGCCATCACCGACCCCGGCACCCCGCTCGCCGCCACCGCGACCGACCAGGGCTGGCGCATGGTGGCCGAGAACCCGCCCGACGTGGGCGGGCGATTCTCGGCACTCACGCTGTTCGGGCTCATCCCCATGGCGTTCGCCGGGGTGCCGCTCGACGCGCTGCTCGAGCGCGCGGCCGCGGCGCGCGTGGATGCGCAGCCGGTGCGCATGGGCGTGGCCCTGGCCGCGCTGGCCCGCGCGGGCCGCGACAAGCTCACGATCATCGCCGACCCCGGCATCGGGTCGTTCGGGCTGTGGGCCGAGCAGCTGGTGGCCGAGAGCCTCGGCAAGCAGGGCGAGGGGATCATCCCGGTCGCCGACGAGCCGATCGGCGATCCGGATGACTATGGGTCGGATCGCGTGCTGCTGCACCTGCGGCTCACCGGGGAGCACGACGTGGACGTCGCGGCCATCGCCGCGACCGGAATCCCCGTGTTCGTGATGGACATCCGCGAGCCCCTCGACGTGGCCGGGCTCTACATGGGCCTCGAGATGGCGGTGGCCACGGCGGGTGCCGAACTCGGCGTGAACCCCTTCGACCAGCCCGACGTGCAGGCCGCGAAGGAGGCCGCCAACCGGGCGCTGGCCGGGGCCGGCGTGCCGCGCGACGACCGCCGGGAGCCCGAGGACATCGTTCGCGCCGTGGACATGCTCGAGCGCGGCGACTACCTGGCCATGCTGGCCTTCACCACCCCCACCCCGGCGGGCGACCGCCTCATGAGCGCCATGCGCGCCGCCGTGCGCGAGCGCACGCGCGCCGCCACCACCGCGGGATGGGGCCCGCGGTTCCTGCACTCCACGGGCCAGCTGCACAAGGGCGGCCCGGGATCGGGGGTATTCGTGCAGTTCCTGGGCCCCGGTGCGCCGGACCTGCCGATACCCGGCCAGGACCACACGTTCGGCGAGCTCCTGCGTGCCCAGGCCATCGGCGACGCACAGGCGCTCGAGACGGCCGGGCGCCGGCTGCTGCGCATCGACCTCGGCGACGACCCCCTGGCGGGCCTGCGCCGCGCGGCCGTGGCGCTGGGCGCCGCCACCCCGCCCTAGGCCCGGGCGATCCGGGCCGGGCTAGGCGCCCAGGCGCGAGCCCAGGGCGGCGATGGCGGCCTCGGCGTCGGGCACCACGGTGACCATCGCGAGGTCGGCGGCGTCGACCACCAGCGACTCGCGCAGGGCGTCGATCACCGCCCGCCAGCCCTCGCCCACGACGATGAGGGGCCGTGGCGCCACGTGGGCGTTCTGCATGAGGTTCCAGGCCACGGCGATCTCGGCGAGGGTTCCCACCCCGCCGGCGACGGCGATCCATGCGTCGGCGTCGAGCAGCATGCGCAGCCGCGCGAAGAGGTCGTCGGCGGGCCGTTCCTCGGCCACCCAGGCGTTGGGCGAGCGCCCCTGGGGGCCGGGAAGCGTGACCCCCACCACGTGGGCGCCGCTCTCGCGGGCCCCGCGCGATACCGCGGCCATCGCACCGTCGTGGCCACCGGTGGCGACGGTCCACCCCCGCTCGCCGAGCAGGCGCCCCAGGTGCTCGGCCAGCGCGTACTCCGCATCGGACGGCCCGATGCGCGAACTGCCGAACACCGCCACCACGCGCGCGCTCACGACGCCACCGCCTGGGCCGAGAGCTGCTCCACGAG
>JAFMJQ010000024.1 GCA_017853415.1 Thermoleophilia bacterium
ATGTCGCTGTCGGCGGCCTCCACCGCCACCTGCAGGCCGGCGTCGCGGGCGGCCTGCGACGTGATGGGCCCGATGGACGCCACGCGAGGACCCGCGGCCAGGCGGGCGCGCTGGGCATCGTCGAGCACCGCCATCGTGTTGGCGACGGTGGACGCCGCCGTGAACGTGATGATGTCCGCAGCGAGGGCGGCCTCGACCACCTCGGCGGCGGGGCGCTCGGCCACGGTCTCGTACACGGCGACGTCATCCACCGTGGCGCCCCGGTCGCGAAGGCCGTCGGCCACCACGGGCCGGCCGTCGCGGGCGCGGGCGATGAGCACCCGCCGGCCGTCCACCGGGGTGTCGGCCAGGGCCTCGAGCACGCCCTCCCCCACGAAGCGCTCGGGCACCACGTCCGCGCGAATCCCGTGCCCGGCGAGCGCCGCGGCCGTGCCCGGGCCCACGGCCACCACCAGCTGGTCGGGCCGCAGCGACCGGGCGTCGAGGCCGCGCGCGGCCATCAGGGACGCCAGGCACTCCACCCCGTTCGCGCTGGTGAGCACGATGACGTCGTAGTGGGCCAGGGCGGCGATCGCGGCATCGATCTCGGGGGAGGTGGCGATGGGCGCGATGCGGATGACCGGCATCTCGATGACGTTCGCGCCGAGCGCCTCGAGGGCCCCGCGAAGATCGCTGGCCTGCGCGCGTGCGCGGGTGACCACCACGCTGCGCCCGGCCAGCGGCCCGCGCCCTGCGGCGACGAGGCCGGGCTCACGCGACACCACATCACCGAACACCAGGATGGCCGGGTTGCCGAGGCCCTGCTCCTCCACCCGGTCGGCGATGGTGGCGAGCGTGGCCGTGACCGACCGCTGGCGCGGGGTGGTGCCCCACTGGATTGCCGCGGCCGGCTGGTGGGCGGGGCGCCCCGCGGCCATGAGGCGCTCGGCGATGCCCCGCAGCCGACCCATGCCCATGAGCACGATGAGCGTGTGCGGCAGCGCGGCGAGCAGGTCCCAGTCGTTCTGCTGGGCATCCTTCGCGGGGTCCTCGTGGCCGGTCACCACCGTGAACGCCGTGGACATGGCCCGGTAGGTGACGGGGATTCCCGCGGCCGACGGCGCGCCGATGGCCGACGTGACGCCCGGCACCACCAGCACGCGCACCCCGGCCTGCACGAGCGCCTCGGCCTCCTCGGCCCCACGGCCGAACACGAACGGGTCGCCGCCCTTGAGGCGGGCCACCACGCGGCCCTCCTGCCCCAGCCGCACGAGCAGCGCGGTGGTCTCGTCCTGGGTGAGCTTGGCCCGGCCCGGCGCCTTCCCGACGTCGATGAGCTCGGCGTCGGGCCGCACCAGGTGCATCAGCTGCTCGGTGCCGAGGCGGTCGTAGAGCACCACGTCGGCGCGCATGAGGGCCTCGCGCCCGCGCACGGTGATGAGCCCGGGGTCGCCGGGGCCCGCCCCGATGAGGTACACCATGCCCTCGCTCATGGCGCGCCCACCTCCTCGGCCGCCCGCGCGCCGAGCGCGCGGGGGTCGGATGCCCGGCCCTCCACGTGCGCGGTGCGGCCCGTGCCCTGCCACCAGGCGCGCATGGTGAGGATGTCGCCCTCCGCCCGGCACAGCGCGCCCGCCGCCACGCTGCAGCCGCCCCCGAGCCGCGCGAGGAAGGCCCTCTCGGCCAGCAGGCAGGCATGCGCGTCGGGGTCGTCGATTGCGGCGCAGGCATCGCGCACGGCGTCGTCGTCGCCCCGGCCCTCGATGGCGACGATTCCCTGCCCCGCCGCGGGGAGGAACACATCCACGGGGAGGGGCACCGCATCGGCGCGCGTGATGCCCAGGCGCCGCAGGCCGGCGGATGCCAGCACGAGGGCGTCCACCTCGCCGGCGTCGAGCTTGGCGAGGCGGGTGTCCACGTTGCCGCGCACCTCCACCACGCGCAGGTCGGGCCGCGCGGCCAGCACCTGTGCGCTGCGACGGGGGCTCGTGGTGCCCACCCGCGCGCCGTCGGCAAGGGCATCGAGGCCTCCCTCGCTGCCCACGAGCACGTCGGATGGATCCTCGCGCGGCGGGGTGGCGATCACCGCGAGGCCCGCGGGGAGCTCGCCGGGGAGGTCCTTGGCCGAGTGCACCGCGATGTCGGCGCGGCCGTCGAGCAGGGCCTCCTCGAGTTCCTTCACGAACATGCCCTTCACGTCCATGCCGGGTGCGGCATCGGCGCCCGCGAGGCTCCAGCGGTCGCCCGAGGTGGTCAGCTCGAGCAGCGGTGCCTCATGCCCCGCGCCCTCCAGCGCCCCCGCCACGGCGAGTGACTGCGCGAGGGCCAGGGCGGAGCGGCGCGTGGCCACGGTCACGCGCACGCGCGCCCGTCAGCCTGAGGCGCCGCGCGGCGCCGCGATGCCGGGGCCGTCGTCGGGCTCGGTCTCCCGGGGGCCGCGCTCGGGCAGGTCGAGGCCGAAGAGCACGCGCAGCGACTCCACGTGCCGCAGCCCGTCGATGCTGGCGGCGGCCTCGCGCGCGCGCACCGAGGGCTCGTGCAGCAGCTTGTTGAGGATCGCCCGGGTGACCCGGTCGATGCGCTCGGCCTCCTCGGGGCTGATGTCGCCGTCGGGACCGGCCACGCGGGCGATCTCGCCCTGGCGGATGGCCTCGGCCATCTCGCGCAGCGAGGTGATGACCGGGGCCACGGCCAGGCCCGACCTCCACTGGGCGTAGCGCTCGACCTCCTCGCCCACGATCACCTCGGCGCGGCGGGCATGCTCCTCGCGCTCGTCGCGGTGCTGGGCCACCACGCGCTCGAGGTCGTCGATGTCGAACAGCACGGCGCCGTGCACGCCCGACGCCGCCGGCTCCACGTCGCGCGGCACGGCGATGTCGATGAGCACCATCGGGCGCGCGGGGCGGTCCTCGAGCGCCACCGTCACCTGCTCGGCCGAGATCACCGGGTGCGGGGCGTCGGTGGAGCACACCACCACGTCGGCCTTCGCGAGCTCGTCGGGCAGGCAGTCGTAGCCCAGGCCCATGCCGCCGAGGCGCTCGGCGATCTCGCGCGCGGTGCCGACCGTGCGGTTGATCACCACCAGCTCACCCAGCCCGCGCTCCATGAGGGCGCGCGCCGTGGCCTCGGCCATCTGCCCGCCACCCACCACGAGGCCGCGGCGGCCACCGAGGTCGGGGATGGCCTCGCGTGCGAGGTCGGCCGCCACGGTGGACACCGACACCGGCCGCACGGCCACGCGGGTCTCGGTGCGCACGCGCTTGCCGGTCTCGAGCGCCTGGCGGAAGAGCCTGTCGCACAGCACGCCCGTGCACTCCTCCTCGGCGCAGCGCTCCCATGCGTGGCGTACCTGGCCCTGGATCTCGCTCTCGCCCACCACCATGGAGTCGAGGCTCGACGCCACGCGGAACAGGTGGGCCACCGCGCGGTCGTCGAGGTGCGCGTAGCGCACGCAGTCGAACTCGCTGCGGGTCATTCCCTTGCTGTGCTCCACCACGACGTCGCACACGGCGTCCTCGGCGCCGCCCGCCTCGAGGGCGTGCACGTACACCTCGGTGCGGTTGCACGTGGACAGCACCACGGCCTCGGCGATGTCGGGGTGGCGCACCAGCTCACGCGCCATGGTGCGCGCGGTGGTCTCGGTGAGCGCCACCTTCTCGCGCTGCTCCACGGGCGCGGTCTTGTGCGAGATGCCGACGACGATCACATGGGGCATCAGGCGGCCTCCACGGTGGCGGCGTCGAGGCCCAGCGCGGCGCGCACGCGGGCGCGGCAGGCGTCGGGTCCCTCGGTGGCGATGTCGTCCACCACGCCCGAGTCGAGCAGGCCCTCCACCGCCGCGCGGCGCGAGGCGATGTCGGGGTGGGCGGCGATGAGGTCGTCACGCGTCTCGGCCAGCAGGGCGATGAGGCCGGCCCAGCCGGGGCCGAAGCGCTGCTGGAGGTCCTCGCGGATGCGGCGCGACACGATGGGGCTGGCGCCACCGGTGGTGATGGCGATCGCCAGGTCGCCCTCGCGCATGAGCGCGGGGATCACGGCCGTCGACCCACCCGGGTCGTCGGCCACGTTCACCTCGGCGCCCGCGGCACGGGCGTCGTCGCGCACCCGGCGGTTCACGTCCGAATCGTCCGTGGCGGCCACCACGAGCACCGCGCCGTGCACATCCCCCGGCGCATAGTGCCGCGCGTGGTGCTCGGCCACCTCGCCGCCCGCGACCATCGACGACAGCGCATCGGTGAGGGCCGGGCTCACCACGCGCACGCGCGCCCCATGCGCCACGAGCTTGGCGGCCCGCTCGGTGGCCACCTGCCCGCCGCCCACCACCACCACGAGGCGGTCGGTGAGGTCGAGGAACACCGGGTAGAGGTCACGGCCCATCAGGCGCGCTCCTCGGCCTTCTCGGGCGCGGCGTCGGCGTCACCCTGGGCCTCGCGCCGGTCGAGCATGCGCATGATGGCCTCCACCTGGCGTCCCACGCGAGCGGTGCGTGCGCCCAGCATCACCACGTAGGCGAGCACGAGGAACCAGATCACCGCGTAGGCGGCCACCACGTATTGCGCTCCACCGCTCATGCGCTCTCCAGGCGCATCGCGAGGCGCCGCAGCGCGCGCTCCGACCGGCGTCCCAGCAGGTCGACCTCGAGCAGCGCGATGAACAGGGCGATCATCGCGACCTGCGAGACCACGAACCACCAGAGCATGGTGCCGGGCATGTTGGCGCCGCCGGACGTGAACACCACGGGATGCACGAACGACTCGGCCACGCGCACCGAGTAGAACGACAGGGGCACCGACGCGAACCCGGCGATGGCGTAGATGGCCGAGTAGCGCATCTTGCGATCGTCCTCGGCGGACGAGCGCAGCACGAAGTACGCGGCGTAGATGAGCACCACGATGAGGTACGTGACGAGGCGCGGGTCGCTCCACACCCACCAGGTGCCCCACGAGGCCTTGGCCCAGATCGACCCGGTGATCACCACGAGCACCGAGAACAGCAGGCCGATGCGGATGCTGGCCTCGCCCACGTCATCCCAGCGCACGCTGCGCGTGCGCAGGTAGATGATGCCCGCCACGCACGCCACGGCGAACGCCACCAGCGACGCGATGGCGATGGCCACGTGGAAGTAGAAGATGCGCTGGATGATGCCCTGGTCGGCATCCTCGGGCGCAACGAGGAACACCCCGATGGTGGACACCACCACGAGGATCGTCGCGATGACCCCCCAGATCACCGCGGCGCGCTGGCCGGGGATGCGGTCGGGGCCGTCAGTCGTCGAAGACGGCGTCATAGGTCGCGACTGAGACAAGGGCGAAAAGTATCGCGTATGCGAGCAGGAACAGGCAGTACCCGCGCCACTCGCTCATGTCATGTGGCCCTCCCGCCACGGCGTGCGTGGCGCCGGCACCCGCGATGACCACCGGCACCAGGGCGGGAAGGAACAGCACGGGCAGGATGAGGTCGCGTGCGCGGGTGAAGAGCGCGAGGCCCGAGAAGAGCGTTCCCGAGAGCGCGATGCAGATGTTCGCGAGCACCGCGGCGATGGCGATCCACCCGATGGCGTCCCAATACGGCCCCTTCACGAAGAAGATGCCCACCAGGGGGATGACCACGATCTCGACCACGGTCATGTAGAGGAAGATCGCGATGGCCTTGGCCGTGAGCATGACCGTGCGCGGCACCGGGGCCACCAGCAGCCCATCGAGCACGCGCTGCTCGCGCTCGGCCACGTACGAGCGGCCCACGCCCAGCACGGCGGTGAACGCCAGCGTCACCCACATGAGGCCGCCCACGAACCGCGTGAGGTCGTCATCGCGGGTGCCGAAGCCGAACTGCAGGATCGCCAGCATCACGATGGCGAACAGGACCATGGCCACGATCGTCTCGCGGGTGCGCAGCTCGAGGCGCAGGTCCTTGCGCACGAGGGCCATGAGCTGGCGGCTCCTCACCCCGCCACCTCCTCGTAGCGGCGCCGCACGGCCATGGGGTCGAGTCCGGCCGTGGGCTCGTCCAGCACCACGCGCCCCGCGCGCAGCACCACCAGCCGGTCGGCCACGCGCGCCACGCGCTCCACCTCGTGCGTCACGATCACGGCGGCGCGGCCATCGGACGTCGCGGCCAGGAGCTCCTCATCGAGCAGCGCGGCACCGCGGGCATCGAGGCTGGCATGGGGTTCGTCGAGCAGCAGCAGGCGGGGCCGGTGCAGCAGCATGCGCGCCAGGGCGAGGCGCTGAGCCATGCCGCGGCTGAACGTGCGCACGGTGTCCTCGGCGCGCCCGAGCAGGCCCACGCGGTCGAGGAGGTCGTCGATACGCGCGTCGCGGTCGTCGACGCCGTAGAGGTCGCCGTAGAGCTCGAGGTTCTGGCGCGCGGTGAGGTCGAGGTACACCAGCGGGTCGTGCGCCAGGTAGCCGATGGCCTGCCGGGCGGCGCGCGTGCCACCGGGGAGCTGCTCGCCCATGAGGGCGAGGGTGCCCGACTGCGGGCGCAGCAGGGTTGCCACCACGCGCAGCAGGGTGCTCTTGCCGGCGCCGTTCGGGCCCGCGAGCGCCACCCGCTCGCCGGGGGCGAGGTCGAGGTCGACGCCGTCCACGGCGCGACGCTCCCCGTACGCGTGCACCAGGCCGCGCGCGGTGATCATGGGATCAGGCGACGGCCACCTCGCCGATGACCCCGGCCAGGAACACCAGCGACATCACGCCGTTGGCGGTGCCGAACGCGGCCTGGATGCGGGCCTCGTCACCGGGACGCACCGTGGCGTGCTCCCACAGCAGGATCAACGCGCACGCACCCACGCCCAGGTAGTAGGGCCAGGTGACCGAGGCGGCGATGCCGGCGAGCACCAGCAGCACGATCGCCAGCACGTGCAGGGCCGCGGCAATGCGCAGCGCCCGGGCCTCGCCGAAGCGCGCGGGAATCGACCGCACGCCGGCCTGGCGGTCGTGGTCGACATCCAGCAGGGCGTAGATGACGTCGAACCCGGCGATCCAGGCGGCCACGGCCACCCACAGCAGCACCGGCGCCACGGCGAACGCGCCGGTGACGGCGATCCACCCGCCGATGGGGGCGATGCCGATGGACAGGCCCAGCACGAGGTGGCACGCCCAGGTGACGCGCTTGGTGTAGGGGTAGATCACGAAGAGGGCCACCGGCACCGGCCAGAGCCACCAGGTGATCTCGGGCAGCTGGCTCACGGCGCCCAGCATGGCGGCCAGGCTCACCGCGGCGAACACCCATACCTGGCCCGTGGTGAGTCGCCCGGCCGGAAGGTGGCGCCCCGCGGTGCGCGGGTTGGCGGCGTCGAGGTGACGGTCGATGAGGCGGTTGAGGGCCATGGCCAGCGAGCGGGCGCCCACCATCGCGAGCAGGATCCATCCGAGCGTCGACCACGGCGGCACGGCTGCAGTGGCCATGAGCGCGCCCGCGAAGGCGAAGGGGAGCGCGAACACCGTGTGCTGGAAGCGCACCAGCCCGAGGAGGGCCGGGATGATCGCGAGCCCCGACGCGGGGCGCGCTGCGGGTGAGTGGCTGGTCACCGTGCCGATGCTATTCCCGGGATGGCTTCTCGGCGGGTCCGTAACGCGGCGTGCCGCCCGTCACGGCCGCCCAGAACTGGTCGCCGAAGTCGAAGTGCCACCACTCCTCCACGTAGGCGGAGAGGCCCTGCGCCGTGAGCGCGTGGAACAGCAGGCGGCGGTTGGCGCGCGCGGGCGTGTCGATGTCCTCGAGGGCAGCGGCACCGGCCTCGGGCACGAAGGCGTCGAAGCCGGTGCCGAGGTCGAGTTCGGTGCCGTCGGCCATGGCAAGGGTGAGGTCCACCGCGCCACCGGTGAGGTGTGGCGGCGGGGCGTGGTGACCGGGGTCCGGGGGGGTCACGTACGGGCGCGCCACCTGCTCGAGCTCGGCGCGCGCGAGGTCGGGGTACTGCGCCGCGAGGTCATCCACGTAGGCCTCGAACAGGGCCGATTGGGTCTCGATCGACCTCCAGCCATCCCACACGAGGAGCACCATGCCGTCGGGCAGCGACTCGGCCGCGCGGGCCAGCCGCTCTCCCAGCCCCTGGCGCACCCAGCACTCGGGAAGCGACCCGGGCAGGCCCATCGCGAAGTAGCGGGGGTCCTCGATGATGCGCGCACCGAGGTCGGCCACCGGCACCAGCGGCTCATCCACCGGCGCGATGGGGATGTCCCGCCAGCCCGCGGGCTGCGACAGGCGGGGCATCGGCATGGCCGTGCGGGGGTCCGCGACGCTCACGAGAGCCCCCACTCCGAGGCCTGCACCCGCGGCCCGGGGTCGTCGCCCGCGAGCACGGCGATCACCGGGGCCACGCGCTCGGCGGGAGGCGGAACGGTGGCGGGGTCCTCCTCGGGATGGGCCTCGGCACGCATGTCGGTGCGCACCGGCCCGGGGTTGATGGCCACCACGCGGATTCCCCGCGGGGCCCACTCCTCGCGCAGCATCAGCCCGAGGGCCTCGAGCCCGGCCTTGCCGAGCGCGTAGGCGCCATACCCCGCCCTGCCGGCGGCGCCGGAGGTGACCAGCACCACCCCCGCGCGGTCGGCGATGAGGGGCGAGATGCGCTGCAGCAGGCGCACCTGCCCGGTGAGGTCCACGTCGATCGCGCGACCGATGGCGTCCGGGTCTGCCCGGTCGAGCGGGCCCATGGGCCCGAGCACCCCGGCGTTCAGCACCACGCCCTCGAGTCGCGGCACCGCGCGGGCCGCCTCGGCGGCGGCGGCATCCACCGACCGCGCCGAGGAGAGGTCGAGCGCCAGCAGGTCGCACGCACACCCCTCATCGCGGCACTGGCCGGCCACGCGCGCGAGATGCGCGGTGTCGGTGGCGGTGAGCAGCAGGTGGGCGCCGCGCGCCGCGAGGGCGCGCGCCACAGCGGCCCCGTAGCCGCGCGATGCACCGGTCACGAGGACGCGCGCGCCGTCAAGGGTCGCGCCGTCCGCGGTCATCAGGGAACCTCGGCGCCTCCGTCAGCGGGCGTCGCGGGGCCCTTGCCGGCCGGGGGCGGGGTGCCCTTCACGGCGGGCGTGATCTCGCGCACCGCGCTGTCGGGGTTGATGCCGGCGAACTTCGCGACGTACGCCGACACGTTCACGGCGTCCTGGCCGGTCACGAGGTTCTGCGGCATGGCCACCGGGTACGACCCCGGCTTGGGCGGCTGCGGGGCGATCTCGATCCAGCGCTTCACCACGCCGTAGAACTGGGTCTGCTCGAAACCCTGCTCGCGCGGGTACCGGAAGGCATCATCGAGGTTGGGGCCCGACACGCCCTTGGTGCCGGCGTTCTGCAGCGTGTGGCATCCGCCGCACTGCTGCACGAACTTCGTCTTTCCCGCCTCGACATCTGCGGTGGACATGGCGTTCTCGGCGGCGCCGCAGCCGGAGAGCGCCAGGGCGCCGCCGGCCAGGGCCAGTGCGACGGACGATGCGAGGAGTCGTGAGCGCAACGGTGTCCCTAGATGACGTAGACGAGGAAGAACAGCAGCACCCAGACGATGTCGACGAAGTGCCAGTAGTACGAACCCGCCGTGAGAGGCGTGTGGTACGCGTGCGAGAAGTCGTTCTTGTAGGCGCGCCGCAGGCACAGGCTCAGCACGATGAGGCCCACCAGCACGTGTGCGCCGTGGAACCCGGTGAGCGTGTAGAACGCGCCGCTGAACGCGCGGTCCTGCGGGGTGAAGCCCAGGTGGGCGTACTCGTTCAGCTGGATGAGCAGGAAGGTTCCGCCCATGAGGATGGTCACCCACAGCCCGCGGATGAGCCCCTTGTTGTCGCCGGCGGCCAGGCGCTTCTCACCCCACCACAGGGTGAACGACGAACTGATGAGGATGAGCGTGTTGACGCCGGTGAGGATCACCGGCAGCTCGAAGGGCTCGCCATCCTGCTTGAGCGGCGGCCATGTCTCGTTGGCCACGCCGTACCGGATGAAGAAGTACGCCGTGAACAGCGAGGCGAACAGCATGATCTCGGAACCGATGAACAGCAGCATCGCCATGAGCGACGCGTTCATGTGCGGCTTCTGCTCGGGACCCGAGTGCTGCTCGACGGGTGCGTGCCCTGCGGTGGTCGCCATGTCCTAGGCCCCCGCCGCCGCGCCGAGGTTGACGGTCTCCACGGGCGTGTCGCCCGCCGCGGCGTGCGCCGCGTCGGCCAGGGCGGCCGCCTCGCCGTTGATGCCGGCGATGATGATGACCGACGGCGTGTAGGCGTCGATGGCCAGCGGCAGGGCCACGGACGGCGCATCGTCCATCACCTCGCCGTCCACCGCGACGCCGGTGTTGACCAGCGCGTTGATGGTGGCGGTCATGGCCTCGCCCGCGGCCCGGCGGCGCTCGTTGGCCTCGGCGCCCCAGCGGGGCTCGGGCAGGTCGAGCGGCGCGACCACGGTGAAGCGGGCGGGCTCGGCGTCGGCGCGGGTGCGCACGGCGGTGGCCAGGGCCTCGGCCCCGACGGCCTCGGTGGCCACCACCATCACCAGCGGCAGCGCCGACGTGCCGGTGAGGGCACGGGCGTCGTTGGCCGGCACCACCACGTGGCTCAGCGCCACGCCGGTTGCCTTGCGCACCTTGTCCACCGAGTCGCTGCGCATCCACTGGCTCACGGCCAGGGGCAGGGTGGCGATCACCAGCTCGTGCGGCTGGATCTCCTTCGCCGCCTCGGTGGCCACGGCCACCACATCGCCATCGGCCACGCGGCCGGTGGCCGACACTCCCGCCTCGGCGAGGATCGCCAGCGTGGTGGCCAGGCGCCGCTCCGAGATGGCCCGGTCGCCGTCGCCCACGGGCACGATGAACTGGAACGACCAGAGGCCGTCGGCGTTGCGCGACCGGATCTCGTCGATGAGGGTCTGCGAGGTGAGCGTTTCGTTCGCCACCACCATCACCGGGTAGCGGGTGTCCTCCTTGAGCTCACCGCCGAACTCCTCGGGCGCGAACACCACGGCGTGGCGGGCGTCCGGGATTCCGTACTGGTACGGGCCGCCGACCACCTGGGGCACGGCGTCGAAGTTGAACAGCGGCGGCGGCGACGAGACCATCCACTCGAGGGTCTTGCCGCGCCAGGGGTTCCACGGCGCCTTGGGGCCCGACTTCCACGACGTGACGATGTTGTAGAAGAAGATGATCGTCGCGATGCCGAGCATGTACGAGCCGACCGTCTCGATGGAGTTCACGGTCTCGAAGCGCGGGTCGTAGTCGGCCACGCGGCGCGGCATGCCCTGAAGGCCCTGCCAGTGCATCGGGAAGAAGGTGAGCTGGGTGCCGATGAAGGTCAGCCAGAAGTGCCACTGGCCGAGCTTCTCGTTGTACATCTTCCCCGTCATCTTCGGGAACCAGTAGTAGAGGCCCGCGAAGATGGTGTAGACGCTGCCGCCGTAGAGCACGTAGTGCAGGTGGGCGGTGACGAAGTAGGTGTCCGACATCTGGATGTCGGCGGGCACGATGCCGAGGAACACCCCCGACAGTCCGCCCATGAGGAAGGTGAAGAGGAATCCCAACGCCCAGAGCATGGGCGTCTTTATGTGGATCCTCCCCTGCCACAGGGTGGCGAGCCACGACCACATCTTCACGCCGGTGGGCACCGCGATGATGATGGTGGTGATCATCATGGGCACGCGCAGCCAGGCGGCCATGCCCGACACGAACATGTGGTGCGCCCACACGCCGAAGCCCAGCACCGCGATGGCCACCATCGAGAACGCCATCGCGCGGTAGCCGAAGAGCGGCTTGCGGGCGAACGTGGCGATGACCTCGCTGATGATGCCGAAGCCCGGCAAGAGCATGATGTACACGGCCGGGTGCGAGTAGAACCAGAAAATATGCTGGTACATGATGACGTCGCCGCCCTGGTCGGGCACGAAGAAGTTCGTGCCCATGATGCGGTCGAACATCGTGAGGAACTGCGAGCCGGCGATGAACGGCGTGGCGAACACCGCGAGCACCGAGGTGACGCCCGTGGCCCACGCGAGGATCGGCATGCGCCAGATGGTCATGCCGGGCGCTCGCATGGTGATGATGGTGGCGAGGAAGTTGATGGCCGTCGCGATTGACGATGCCCCCGCGAACTGCACGCCGAGTTCGAAGAGCGTCTGGCCCATGGTGCCCTGGCTGGCCAGCGGCGGGTAGGCCGTCCATGCCGCGCCGAACATGCCGGTGAACATGCTCGCGAGGAACATGAAGCCGGCCACGGGCAGGAACCAGAACGACAGGGCGTTGAGGCGCGGGAAGGCCATGTCCTTGGCGCCCAGCATGATCGGCAGCACGTAGTTGGCGATGCCGCCGAACACCGGCACGGCGAACACGAAGATCATCAGCGTCGCGTGCATGCTGAGGAACCCGTTGTAGGTCTGCCCGTCCGCGATCTGCTGGCCCGGCGCCGCGAGCTCGGTGCGGATGAGCAGGGCCATGAGCCCGCCCCACAGCATGAAGAACAGGGTCATCCCCAGGTACTGGATGCCGATGACCTTGTGGTCGGTGTTCACCCGGAAGTACTGCTTCCAGTTGCTCACCCCATGGAAGGAGTGGTCCTCCTCCGAGATGTCGGCACCCTTGGCCCAGCCGAGCCAGTAGTCGAAGCAGCCGATGCCCCAGAGGAACCCGATCGCCCCGATCAGGCCGGCGACGCCGCCGTACACCCCGCCGTCCCACAGGGGCTCGAACCCGAAGAGCGCCCGCAGCAGGAAGGTGAGCAGGAACGCGAAGAGGACGCCGGCCACCGTGCCGTAGGCGGCGCGGATCCACCAGTACGAGACGGGCCGCGGGTCCTCGTGGTGGGTGTGGCCGCCGTGGCCTCCACCGGGAGCGTGTGCGGGAGCGGGTGCGTGAGTAGCCATGTCTGGTTCGCTCGGTCTCGGTTACTGGATGGACTGGACGTATGCGACGACGTCGGCGAGGTCGGTGCCGCTCGCGAGGCCACCCGGCATCGCGCCCTTGCCGTTCTTCACCTGCGTGCGGATCTGCTCATCGGACCAGTTGATGCCCACCAGCGCGGGCCCGACGCCGGCCTTCTTGCCGAGCTCCGCGTGGCAGCCGCCGCACTTGGCCTCGAACACGGTCTTGCCGGCCGCGGCGTCGCCGGGGGCGGTCTCGAGCTTGGCGGCGGCGGTGGCGGCAGCAGCGCCGGCCTTCACCTTCGCCGACGACTTCGCGAGCCAGGCGGCGTACTGCTGCTCGGTGACCACGGTCACCTTCGAGCGCATGACGCTGTGGCCCACCCCGCAGAGCTCGGCGCACACCACGGGGTAGGTGCCCACCTTGTTCGGGGTGATCCAGATGGTGTGCGTGATGCCCGGCACGGCGTCGCCCTTGATGCCGAACTGCGGCACCCAGAAGTCGTGGATCACGTCGCGGGCGCGCAGGTTGAGCTGCGCCTGGCGGTTGACCGGCAGCACGAGGTCGCCGGTCTCGATTCCGGCGTCGCCGTAGCCGTAGGTCCAGTTGAACTGCTGGGCGTACACATCGACCGTCACGCGATCGGCGGCCACGGCCTCGTTGCGCTCGAGGACGATGTAGCCGTACACGGCGACCACGATGAGCAGCAGCGACGGGATGACGGTCCACACCACCTCGAGGGTGGTGTTGCCGTGGGTCGGGGGGCCGTCCTCGAGGTCATCGTCCTTCGCGCGCCACTTCCACACCGCGTAGATGAGCACGGAGGTGACGATGACGAAGAAGACCACGCTGCACCAGAAGAGGAACCACAGCAGCGTGAAGGTGCGGCCGGCCTCGACGCTGTCGGCCGGCGGAAGCCAGTCGATCAGGAGGGCCTGGCCCGCCGTGATCGCCGCGACGATGATCGCGATGACGGCGAGGGGAATGAACGGCACGTTCTTGTACACGTATCGAACCCTAGTCGCGGCGCCGGGCCGTGCGAACCATCAATCAGCGCGAGTAGACCCGTCTTGGGGGGTCCGTGTGTCCCTGATGCGGCATCAGGGGGAGCCCGAAGGGCCTATGCCACGGCAGGACGGCGCGCAAAGGGGGTGGCGGCGATCACCCCGCACACGATGAACAGCAGGCCGCCCAGCACCAGCGGGGACGACACGCCGACCGCCTGGAACATCACGGTGGCGCCGATGGGCGCGATGAGCCTGGCCAGGCCGCCCGCGGATGCCAGCACGCCGAGGATTCCCCCCTGGTCGGCGTCGGGCGCCCGCTGCGACACGATGGCGTTGATCGTCGGGAACACCAGCCCCGACCCCAGGGCGAGCAGCGCCAGCACCGGGAACAGCGCCCACAGCTCGGTGGTGAGGCCGAGGAGGATCAGCGAGGCCGCGGTCATCCACAACCCCGCGCGCAGCACGGGCCACTCGCCCACGCGCGCGGTGATGCGGTGCGCCACCCCGCCCTGCACGATGGCCGCGACGATGCCGATGAACATGAACACCAGGCCGGTCTCGGTGAGGCCGAAGTCGAAGCGACGGTTGCCGAACAGCGCGAACACCGACTCCATCCCCACGAATCCCAGCCCGCCGATGAAGGAGATCCAGATGAGCGGCCCGTACTCACGCGAGCCCACCGCCTTCACGAGGGCGATCCAGCGCGATTGCTGCGCGCCCGTGCGGGACCCCGGCACGCGCGACTCGGGCAGGCGGCGCAACGCCACCGCGAAGTTGGCCATGGCCAGCACCGCGGCGAGGATGAACGGTGCCCGGGGGTCGATGGCGGCGAAGATGCCGCCGATCGCGGGGCCGATGATGAACCCCAGGCCGAAGGCCGCGCCGACGAGGCCCATGCCGCGCACGCGATCCTCGTCGGTGGTGATGTCGGCCACGTAGGCCTGCGCCGCGGCGTACGACGCGCCCGAGATTCCGTCGAGGATGCGCGCCAGGAACAGCACCCACAGCGCCGGCGCGAACCCGAACAACAGCCACGCCACCGACGACCCCACGAGCGACCCGAGTATCACCGGGCGCCGCCCGTAGCGGTCGGACACCCGCCCCCAGATCGGGGCGAAGATCAACTGCATCAGGGCGTACACGGCCGTGAGCAGCCCGATCTCGATCACGCTCGCGCCGAACTTCTCGGCGTACAGCGGCACGAGGGGGATGACGATGCCGAAGCCGATGAGGTCGATGAGCACCGTCGAGAAGATGATGCCCAGGGGCGTGCCGAAGAACGACAGGCCGCCGATGCCGTGGCGCCCGCGCCGGGACATCAGACGGCCGCGTCCACGGCGACCACCACGAACAGCAGCGCGAGGTAGGCCAGCGAGTAGTGGAAGGTGATGGCCGCCCACCGGCGGTCGCCATCGCCGCGCCACAGCTTCCACGCCATCCAGAGGAACGGCAGGCCCAGCACGAGCGCGCCCACCAGGTAGATCGCGCCGGCCCCCGCGGCATACGGCAGCAGCGTGGTGCCGAACATCACGATGGTCCAGAGCAGCACCTGCACGCGGGTGGCCTGCTCGCCGTACACCACCGGCAGCATCGGCACGCCGGCCTCGTCGTAGTCGCGCTCGAGCATGAGCGCCAGCGCCCAGAAGTGCGGCGGCGTCCACACGAACACGATCGCGAACAGCAGCACCGCGCCGAACGAGATGTCGCCCGTGACCGCCGCCCAGCCCACGAGGGGCGGAATGGCCCCCGCGGCGCCGCCGATGACGATGTTGTGGATGGTGGTGCGCTTGAGCCACAGCGTGTACAGGCCCACGTAGAGCAGCACGCCCACGAGCGAGAGCACGGCGGCGACCCACGTGGTGAGCAGGCCGAGCACCAGCACGCTGGCCACCACGAGTCCCAGCCCGAACGCCAGCGCGGCGCCCGGGGCGATGCGGCCGGTCACGATCGGTCGACGCTCGGTGCGGCCCATCACGGCATCGATGTCGCGGTCGACGTACTGGTTGATGGTGTTGGCGCCGCCGGCCGACAGGTAGCCGCCGATCACGGTCCAGAGGATGAGCCAGCCGCTCGGCACGCCCTCCTGCGCGGCGAACATCGCGCACACGGTGGTGACCAGCAGCAGCGAGATGATGCGCGGCTTGGTGAGGGTGACGAGGTCGCGAACGATGCCGCGGGGCGGCGGGGCGACGTCGGCGGCGGCGGTGCTCACGGCATCACCCAGGCGGTCCACGCCACCAGCGCCACGGACATCAGCAGGGGCAGCACGAGCCAGAGGGTCTCGGTTCCACTGGTGGCACCGCGCGCCAACGGCGCGCGCATGCCCCACATGCTCCGGACGATCGCCAGCCCGGCGCCCACGACGAGCACCGCGGCGATGATGAGGACGACGAGCCGCACGACGGGCGAGGATAGTGCAGGGCGGGGGTCGGTCATGGCCGCATCAGGGTTGACGTTCGGCCCCGAAGGCGGCACCGTGCGGGGTGATGGACTCCCGCTGCGACGTCGTGGTGCTTGGCGCGGGCCCTGCCGGGCTCGCCGCTGCCCTGCGCGCGGTGCGCTCCGGCGCGTCGGTGACGCTGGTCGAGGCGGCCGACCACGTGGGCGGGCTGTGCCGCACATTCGAGGCCGATGGCTGCCGGTTCGACATGGGCGGGCACATCCCGTTCTTCCGCACCGACGAGCGCGTGGAGTGGGCCGAGGAGGTGCTCGGGGACGACCTCATCTGGGTCGACCGCCCGGTGGCCCGCGTGGTGGACGGCGTCATCCGTCCCGGCCGGTACATCGACCAGCAGCCGGCCCTGGTGGCCGATGCCATCGCACCCGACGGCACGGCCGCGGGCGAGTTCGGCGCCACGGTGGGCCCCGCGTTCCGCGACCGCACGATGCGCCGCTACATGGAGAAGGTGGACGGCTGGCCCCTCGAGACCATCTCGGCCGACCGCGCCGTGAAGCTGCGCGACGAGCAGCGCGCGCCCGAGGGCTTCTGGTTCCCGCCCGGGGGCATCGGGTCGCTCATGGATGCCATGGCCCGGGCGATACGGGACGGGGGCGGGGACCTTCGCCTGTGCACCCCGATGACGGCCCTGCTGCACGAGGGCGGGCGCGTCACGGGCGTCGAGGTGGGCGGCGACGCGCCGGGCACCATCCACTGCGACTCGGTGATCTGCGCCATCACCCCGGGTGTCGCGGTGCGCGCCGCGCGCCCGCCGGCGCCGGAGGGCCTGCTGCCCCCCATCACCATGCGCGCCGTCGCGCTGGTCTACCTCGTGGCCGACCGCGGTCCGGTCACCGACGAGGCGTGGATCCAGGTGGACGACCCCCGCGTGCCCTTCTCGCGCATCGCGGAGTTCGTCAACTGGGACGCCGGCATGGTGCCCGCGGGACGCACGGTGCTGTGCGCCGAGGTGTACGGCACGGGCGCCGACGACGACCCCTGGTGGTCGCTCGACGACGACGCCCTGGCCCGCGCCGCGGCCCACGCGCTGGCCGACCCGCTCGGCTGGGTGGACGACCCCACGGCCTTCCGGCCCCTGCGGGTGGTGCGCCTGCCCCGGGCCTACCCCCTCGTGGAGGCGTGGCGGGTGCGCGACGCCATGCTCGCCCCCACCTGGCTCGCCTCGCTCGAGGGGCTCGAGCTCGCGCGCGGCGGCACCGTGGTCACGGCCATCGAGGCCGGCGAGGCCGCCGCCGACCGCGCGGGCGGCACCGTGATGGCAGGCGCCGCGTGACCACCACCGCGGGCGCGCTGGCCGACCGGCTGCGCCACCTGCTGGGGCCCGACCGACTGCTCGAGGGCGACCTCGCGCGCAACCTCTACTCGCACGACGGATCGATCGTCGGCGGTGACTGCGGCATGGTGGCCCTGCCCGAGACCACCGAGGAGGTCGCGGCCTGCATGCGCATGGCCCACGAGGCGGGCGTGGACGTGGTGCCGCGCGGATCGGGCACGGGCCTCACCGGCGGCGCGGTGCCGCTCGAGGGCGGGCTCGTCATCTCGCTCGCGCGCATGCGCGCCATGGGCGAGGTCGACATCGCCAACTCGTGCATGTGGGTGCAACCCGGCGTGCTGAACCTCGACGTGAGCATGGCCATCGCCCACCTCGGCCTGCACTACGCGCCCGACCCCTCGAGCCAGCAGGCCTGCTCGATCGGCGGCAACGTCGGCACCAACGCCGGGGGGCCGCACTGCCTGGCCTACGGCGTCACCGTGCAGCACGTGCTGGGCGTCGAGATGGTGCGGCCCGACGGCGAGGTGGTGGTGCTCGGCGGAGAGGCGCCCGACCCGCCGGGCTACGACCTTCGCGGCGTGGTGGTGGGCGCCGAGGGCACCGTCGGCGTGGTCACGCGCGTGCTGCTGCGGCTCACGCCGCTGCCCCCCGACGTGCGCACCATGCTGCTCGACTTCCTCAGCGTGTCCGACGCCTCGGCGGTGGTGCAGGCCATCATCGCGGCCGGGGTCATCCCGGCGGCCCTCGAGATGATGGACCGCAACATGACCCTCGCCGTGGAGGAGTTCGTGCACGCCGGGCTCCCCACCGACGCCGCCGCCCTGCTGCTGGTGGAGGTCGACGGCACGCCCGCCGAGGTGCAGGTGTTCACCGAGGTGGTGGAGCGCGTGGCGCGCGAGCACGGGGTGCGCACGGTGCGCGTGGCGCAGGACGAGGAGGAGCGCGCCCTGCTGTGGAAGGCGCGCAAGACCGCCTTCGGCGCGGTGGCACGGGTGAAGCCCTCGTACTACCTGCACGACTGCGTGGTGCCGCGCACGCGGCTGGTGGAGATCATGGAGGCCATCGGCGAGATCACCGCGCGCGAGAACGTGATGTGCCTCAACGTGTTCCACGCGGGCGACGGCAACCTGCACCCCATCATCGCGCTCGACCGCAGCGACCCCGACGAGACCGAACGCGCCATGCGCGCCGGCGACCAGATCGTGCGGGCATGCGTGGCCATGGGCGGAACCCTCTCGGGCGAGCACGGCATCGGCGTGGAGAAGCGCGACTACATGCCGCTGGTGTTCGACCACGACGACCTCGAGGCCCAGGCGTGCGTGCGGCGGGCATTCGACCCCGACGGCCGCATGAACCCCGACAAGGTGCTGCCCACCGGCACGCGCTGCGGAGAGGTGGGCCTGGCCGACACCCAGGTGCCGGAGGGCACGTGGATCTGACCCCCGCCGATCGCGATGAGCTGGCGGGGATGCTGCGCGCGGCCACGGCCGACGGCCGCGTGCTCGACATCCGCGGCGGCGGGCTGCATTCGCGGCGCGGGCGCCCCTTCGCCGCCGACGACCTCATCCACGTGGGCGGCCTCGACCGCGTGGTGGACTACGTGCCCGAGGACATGACCATCACGGTGGAGGGCGGCGTGACGGTGGGCGAGGTGCTCAGGCTCGCCGGCGAGCGCGGCCAGGGCTGGCCGCAGGCACCGTCCCAGCCGGGTGCCACCGTGGGCGGCGTGCTGGCCGCCGCCGCCGGGGGCAGGCGCCGCCTGCGGTTCGGGCCCGTGCGCGATTCCCTGCTTGAGGTGGTGGTGGCCACGGGAGACGGACGCATCGTCAAGGGCGGCGGGCGCACCGTGAAGTCGGTCACCGGGTACGACCTGCCGCGCCTGCTCACCGGATCGCTGGGCACCCTCGGGGTGATCGTGCAGGCCACGCTCCGCCTGTGGCCCCTTCCCATGGCCGAGCGGTGGTTCGCCGCACACGGCGCGTCGGACGACATGCTGGCCCTGGCGGGGGACCTCCTCGGGCGCCTGCACCGGCCCACGGCCGTCATCGCCGGGCCGGGGTCGCTGCACGTGTGCCTCACGGGCGTTCCCGACGATGTCGTGGCTCCCGCCGGCATGCACGACGCCGACGAGCCCACGGGCGTGGGCACCCACGCCGCGGCGCCCGGGGGTGGCGTGGTGGAGGCCGGCGTGCCGCCCGCGGCGCTGCCCGACCTCGCGCGCCGACTGGCCGCCGACGGACGCGGGTACGAGGCCTGGATGGGCACCGGCATCTGCCGCGTGGCGGTGTCGGCGCCCGAGGACGTCCACGCCGTGCGCGACCTGGCGATGCTGCACCACGGCCACGCACAGGTGATCGATGGCGATGACGCCCTGCGCACCGACCCCTTCGGACCGGTGCCCGCGGGCGCCGACATCATGCGGCGCATCAGGGCATCGTTCGACCCGGCGGGGATCCTCTGCCCGGGACGGTTCGCGGCCGCCGAGGCGGTGCCGGCATGAGCACGGGCTGGAAGCCGGGAATCCCCGCCCCCACCGCTGACGACCTCAACACCTGCGTGCAGTGCGGGCTGTGCCTGCCGAGCTGCCCGACGTTCCGCATCACCGGGCTCGAGACCTCATCACCGCGCGGGCGCATCGCGGCCATGCGCGCGGTGCAGGCCGGCGAGGCCACGGTGGAGGGTGACTTCACGCGCTTCACCGACGAGTGCCTCGCGTGCCGCGCCTGCGAGGCGGCCTGCCCGTCGTCGGTGCCCTACGGCCGCCTCATCGAGGCGGCCCGCGTGCAGACCGAGGCCGCCCGCCCCACCGCCGACCGCGCGGTGCGCAGGGCGGGCATCGCGGGGGTGATCGGCCACCGGCGCATGACGCGCCTCATGGGGTGGGGCATGGCGATCACCCAGGCGCTGCGCATCGACCGCCTCCTGCCGCGCGGCCTTCGCATGGCCACGCCCCGGGTGACGGTGCGCGGAATGCGCATGCCCCTGCCCGCCTCGACCGGCGAGGGGCCGGTGGCGATGCTGCTCACCGGGTGCGTGATGGACATCGCCTTCCGGCCCGTGCACCGGGCCACCATCGACGCACTCGTGCGCGGCGGCTACCGCGCGGTGGTTCCCCGGGGTGGCGGATGCTGCGGCGCCCTGGCCGCGCATGCGGGCGAGGTGGACTCCGCGCGCGCACTCGCCAGGCAGCGCATCGCCGAGCTGGAGTCGGCCGATGTGATCGTGGTGGACAGCGCCGGGTGCAGCGCGCACATGCGCACCTACGCCCACCTGCTGGCCGACGATGCGCAGTGGGCCGCACGTGCTGCGGCGGTCACCGCCAAGGTGCGGGACGCCGTGGAGATCGACGCGCCCCCCGGCCGGTCCGTGGAGGGACGCGTGGCCGTGCACGACGCCTGCCACCACCTGCATGCCCAGGGAATCGGGCCCGAGGTGCGGCGCACGCTGCGCGCGGCGGGCGCCACCTGCGTGGACCTGGGCGATGGCGGGCGTTGCTGCGGTGCCGGTGGCATCTACAACGTGCTCGAGCCCGGCATGGCCGGCGAGCTGGGCGAGCAGAAGGCGCGGGCGATCATCGCCACCGGTGCGCCGGTGGTGGCCGTGGCCAACCCGGGCTGCGCCATCCAGATACGCAACCACCTGCGCGCGCTGGGCTCGGACGTCCAGGTGCGCCACCCGCTGGAGATCGTCGACTGATGGCACCGGGCGTGCCCGCGGAACCCCGGCAGCCGGGGGCCATGCGTGCGTGGGCAATGATCCGCGCATGACGACCCGCGGACTTGCCCTCATCGCCGCCGCCTCGCTGGCCCCCGCCGCAGGCGCGATCGGCACCCCCCTCCCGGACCACCTCATCCGCCCCGGCGTGGGCGCAGGGGGGGTGCGACTCGGGATGAGCGAGGGCCAGGTGCTCAAGGTGCTGGGCCAGCCCGCCGCGCGCACGCCGCGCCGCACCGAGCTCGGGACGTTCATCGACCTCTCATGGCCCGGTATCCGGGTGAGCCGCTGGGACGGCGCCGGCGGGCGCGTGGTGGACATCGAGATCACCGATCGCGGAATCCGCATGCGAAGCGGCATCGGCGTGGGGTCAACGCGCGCGGCCGTGCGCAAGGCGGTGCCGAGGGCCGAGTGCGACGAGTCGCCCCGCATCTGCACCATCGGCGAGGCGGTGCCCGGCAACACGGTCACCACCATCAGGTTCGGTCGCACCGACCGGGTCACCCA
>JAFMJQ010000105.1 GCA_017853415.1 Thermoleophilia bacterium
GGGCCGCCGGGCGTGCGCAGGGTGGCCACCACGCCCTCGCGGGTCGACCACGCGGCAACGGCGCGCCCGTCGTCGTTGCCCGCCACGGCGGGCGGCCCCGATCCCCGGGCCGGGGGCGCGAGCGCCGACGGCGGCAGCCACGGCGCGGCGGTGGCTGCGGCGGGGGTGATGAGCAGTACGGAAAGGGCGGCTGCGCGGAGCACGGGGCAATCGTAGGCCCACCGGGGAAGGGAGGGGCGCCTGCGCGGCGAAACACAGGCACGTGCCACCTGACGCAACCGAGCTCGCCGAGGTCCTCCGCCGCGACTACGAGCGGTTCAGCCCGGCCCAGCAGGCGCTGGCCCGCTACCTGGTCGACCACCTCGCGGAACTCCCGCTGGTGTCCGCCCACGAGGTGGCCCAGGCCGCCCACTGCAGCCCGGCCACGGTCGTGCGCTTCGCGCAGGCCCTGGGCTACGCGGGGTATCCCGAACTTCAGCGCACCGTGCGCCAGGCCCACAGGCCCGGCCTCGGGGTGCGCGCCGTGGGCACGCCGGGGCAGCCCGGACGCGTACAGGTGCTCGACACCGATCGCCTTGCGCTCGAGGACCTCGCGGCGCGTCTCGGAACCGACGGCGTGCAGCCGCTGGTGACGCCCCTCGCGGGGGTCGCGCCCATCGTGGTGGCGGGGGATGCCGCCGCGCGTCCCGTGCTCGCCCTGCTCGAGGATCGCCTCGCCCGCGGGGGCAGGGAGGTGCTCGTGGTGGATTCCGGCGAGCCGCGCATCCGCATGCGCCTTGGCGCGCTGGCCCGCGGGGGCGGCCTGATCGCCGTCTCGGTGGGCAAGGAGACCCGCGTGGCCGAGTACGCCGTGGCCGCCGCGCGTTCGGCCGGCGCCCCGGCAGTGGCCCTCGTGGACTCCAGCCTGTCGGCCGCGGCGCGCGCCCCCGTGGTGCGCGTGGTGCCCGCCGAGGAGCGCGGCGGCGAGCCGAGCCTCACGGCGTTCGTGGCCGTCGCCCAGGCCCTCGCGCACGGCATCGCGGCGCATCAGCTTCCGCGACGCACCCTGACGGCCATCCCTGCCTAGGGCGTA
Organism: Thermoleophilia bacterium; assembly: GCA_017853415.1. GTDB lineage: Bacteria > Actinomycetota > Thermoleophilia > Miltoncostaeales > Miltoncostaeaceae > SYFI01. Next base: position 1,073 of record JAFMJQ010000105.1, read on the forward strand.
ACGCCCTTTACGGGTGCCCCCGCAGCCCGTAGCCGTTCTACACTCCGGGCGATCCCGATCAGGAGTTGTTGAGTGAGCGACGACGTCGCAGGCAACGGCGCCCAGGGCGCCACCGGCACCGACGCGGTGAAGGCGGGCCTCGCCCGCATGCTCAAGGGCGGCGTGATCATGGACGTCGTCAACGCCGAGCAGGCCAAGATCGCCGAGGACGCCGGTGCGTGCGCCGTGATGGCCCTCGAGCGCATCCCGGCCGAGATCCGCAAGGCCGGCGGCGTGGCGCGCATGAGCGACCCCGAGATGATCATGGGGATCCAGGAGTGCGTGACCATCCCGGTCATGGCCAAGTGCCGCATCGGGCACGTGGTCGAGGCCCAGGTGCTGCAGGCCCTCGAGATCGACTACATCGACGAGTCGGAGGTGCTCACCCCTGCCGACGAGGCCAGCCACGTGGACAAGCGGCAGTTCACCGTGCCGTTCGTGTGCGGTGCCACGGGCCTGGGCGAGGCCCTGCGCCGCATCGCCGAGGGCGCCGCGATGATCCGCACCAAGGGCGAGGCCGGCACCGGCAACGTGGTGGAGGCCGTGCGCCACATGAAGACCATCACCCAGGATGTGCGCCGCGTGGTGTCCGCCACGCCGGACGAGCGCTTCGCGATCGCCAAGGAGATGGCCGCGCCGCTTGAGCTGGTGGAGTGGGTGGGGCACCACGGCCGCCTGCCGGTGGTGAACTTCTCGGCCGGTGGAATCGCCACCCCCGCCGACGCCGCGCTGATGATGCACCTCGGCGCCGAGGGCGTGTTCGTGGGCAGCGGCATCTTCATGAGCGAGGACCCTCCCGCCCGTGCCCGCGCGATCGTGGAGGCCACCACGCACTGGGACGACCCCGAGGTGGTTGCCCGCGTGTCGCGCGGCCTGCGCGAGGCCATGCCGGGCATCGAGATCGGCGAGCTCGGAGAGGGCGGCCTGCTGCAGACCCGGGGCTGGTGAGCGCCGAGGGCACCAGGCGCCCCCGCGTCGGCGTGCTCGCCGTGCAGGGGGCGGTGTCCGAGCACGAGGCCGCGCTGGTGGACGTCGGGGCGCGCACCTCGCGCGTGCGGGTGCCCGCCGACCTCGACGGGCTTGATGGCCTGGTGATCCCCGGGGGCGAGAGCACCACGTTCGGCCTTGTTGCGGGTGAGTCGGGCCTGCTGGACGCCGTGCGCCTGCGGGTGGACCAGGGCCTGCCCGTGCTCGGCACCTGCGCGGGCATGATCATGCTGGCCCGCGGAATCGCCGGGGGCGGCCCGCAGCCGCTCATCGGTGGAATGGACATCGTGGTGCGCCGCAACGCCTTCGGACGCCAGGTGCACTCGTTCGAGGCGCCCGTGGACGTTTCCGTGCTGGGTGATCCGCCCGTGCGCGGTATCTTCATCCGTGCTCCCTGGATCGAGCAGGTCGGCCCGTCGGTCGAGGTGCTCGCAGAGCACGGGGGGCACCCGGTCGCCGCGCGCGATGCCACGCGCATCGTGGCGGCATTCCACCCGGAGCTCACCGACGACCGCCGCCTGCATCGGCTGTTCGTCGAGGGGCTCGGGGGCAGCGCAGCTGGAACGGAGCACGAGGAGGACACCGTTGTCGGGGCACAGTAAGTGGGCCACAATCAAGCGCAAGAAGGGCGCGGCCGATGCCAAGCGCGGCCAGCTCTTCTCCAAGCTCTCGCGGGCCATCACGGTGGCCGCGCGCGAGGGCGGCGGCGACCCGGTCTCGAACGCGGCCCTCGCCACGGCCATCGAGAAGGCGCGCGCCAACTCGATGCCCAAGGACAACATCGAGCGCGCGGTGCAGAAGGGCACCGGCGCCGGCGGCGACGGCGTGGACTACGAGGCCATCACCTACGAGGGCTACGGCCCCGGCGGGGTGGCAATCATCTGCGTAGCCCTCACCGACAACCGCAACCGCACGGCCAGCGACGTGCGCCACATCTTCACCAAGAACGGTTCCGAGCTCGGCACGCCGGGCAGCGTGGCGTGGCAGTTCGAGCGCAAGGGGATCATCCTCGTGGACGGCGAGGGCGTGGATGAGGAGGCCCTCATGGATGCCGCGCTCGAGGGCGGCGCCGAGGACATCACCGAGGACGGCTCGCAGTGGCAGGTGGTCACCGACCCGGCCGACCTCTCGGCGGTGCGCACCTCGCTCGAGGGCGCCGGGTTCGCCGCGGCGTCCGCGGACATCACCATGCTTCCCAAGACCACGGTGGAGGCGGGCGAGAAGGAGGCCCGCCAGTTGCTCCGCCTCATCGACAGCCTCGAGGAGAACGACGACGTCCAGGACGTCTACGCCAACTTCGATATCTCCGAAGAGGTCATGGAGGCCGTCGCCGGCTAGGGGCGTGGCCCCGTGATCGTCCTCGGCATCGACCCCGGGCTCGCCAACACCGGCTACGGCGTGGTGCGCCGGGCGGGCAGCCGCATGGAGGTGCTCGCCCACGGCACCCTGCGCACGAAGCCGTCAACCCCCACCGAGGAGCGGCTGCTGGCGCTGCACGACGGCCTGGCGGCGGTGATCGCCGACGTCACCCCCGACGTGGCGGCGATCGAGGCGTTCTTCGTGCACCCGGTGAGCAAGGCCGCCATGGGCATGGCGGCGGCGCGCGGCGCGCTGCTGGTGTCGTGCGCGCAGGCGGGGCTGGCGGTGGCCGAGTACACCCCCACGGCCATCAAGCAGGCGGTCACCGGGAACGGCCGTGCGGGGAAGGACCAGGTGCGCGGCATGGTCACCCGGCTCACGGGGGTGGACGCCGACACCGACCACTCGGCCGACGCCATCGCGGCGGCCATCTGCCACGCGTCGGCGGGCCCGTTGCAGGCCGCGATCGGCGTCCGGGAGCGGCGATAGCCTGCACCCCATGATCCGGTTCGTGCGCGGCCACCTGGTGGCCGCCGACGCCGACGGCGTCGTGGTGGGCATGGGGGGCATGGGATTCGGCGTCCGCGTGTCGGATTCCACGCGGGCCGATCTCCCCGGCATCGGCAGCGAGGTGGTGCTGCACACCCACCTCGTGGTGCGCGAGGACGCCCTCGACCTCTACGGGTTCTGCGACGAGGCCGAGCGCGTCATATTCGAAGCGCTGCTCGGCGTGAACGGCGTGGGGCCGCGCAGCGCCCTGGCCATCTGCGGCCTCGGCACGCCACAGGCGGTGGCCATCGCCATCGGCGGCGGCGATGTCGCCTACATCTCGAAGGCCGCCGGGGTGGGCAGGAAGACCGCCGAGAGGGTCATCCTCGAGTTGCGCGACAAGGTTGGCATCGGCGCGGCCGCCGCGGGCGGCGGCGCTATCGCCACGGGCGCGCGCGGCGGGGCCCGGGAGGGCCTCGTGGCTCTGGGCTTCGCACCCGACCAGGTGGACGCCGCGCTGGCCGGGGCCGACGCCGACCTCGATGAGGAGGCCCTCATCCGCCACGGCCTCGCGGTGCTCGGGCGATGACCGACGACGACCGCCTGGCCGACCCCGGGGCGGCTCCCGAGGAGGAGGTGTTCGACACCTCGCTGCGTCCGCGCGCGCTCGACGACTTCATCGGGCAGGACTCCGTGCGCGAGCAGCTTGGGATCTTCCTCGAGGCCGCGCGCCAGCGGCAGGAAGCACTCGACCACGTGCTGCTGGCCGGCCCGCCCGGCCTCGGCAAGACCTCGCTGGCCATCATCCTGGCGTCCGAGATGGGCGTGGAGATCACGGTGACCAGCGGCCCGGTGCTCGAGCGCAAGGGCGACCTCGCGGCCATCCTCACCGCGCTCGGCCCGGGCGACGTGCTGTTCGTCGATGAGATCCACCGGATGAACCGCTCGGTGGAGGAGGTTCTCTACCCGGCCATGGAGGACTTCCAGCTCGACGTGGTGCTGGGGCAGGGCCCGCAGGCACGCACCCTGCGGCTCGACCTCCCCCGCTTCACGCTGGTGGGTGCCACCACGCGGTCGGGCCTGCTCACCACGCCGCTGCGCGACCGCTTCGGCGTGGTGCAGCGCCTCGACTACTACGGCCCCGACGAGCTGGGCCGCATCGTCACCCGGTCGGCCGAGCTGCTGGGCGTGGAGATCACCCCCGAGGGTGCCGTGGCCATCGCCGTGCGCTCCCG
>JAFMJQ010000025.1 GCA_017853415.1 Thermoleophilia bacterium
GTGTTCGCGGCACCGGGCAACCCCGGCATCGCGGCCGACGCCGACGTGCGCGACATCCCCATGAACGACCACGGCGCGCTGGTGGCGCTGGCCACGGGCGAGGCCATCGACCTCGTGGTGGTGGGTCCCGAGGCGCCGCTGGTGGACGGGCTGGCCGACGCCCTTCGCGCGGCGGGCGTTGCGGTGCTGGGGCCATCGAAGGCCGCCGCCCAGCTGGAGGGCAGCAAGGCCTTCGCCAAGGAGATCATGCTGGCCGCGGGGGTGCCGACCGGCCGCAGCGAGACCGTCACCAGCGTGGACGAGGGCATGGCGGCGGTGGCGGAGTTCGGGCTGCCCGTTGCCGTGAAGGCCGATGGCCTGGCCGCCGGCAAGGGCGTGGTCATCGCCCAGAGCGACGCCGAGGCCCGGGCCGCCCTGGTGTCGATGCTCGACGACGCCGTGTTCGGCGACGCCGGGCGCACCGTGGTGGTGGAGGAGGGCCTCACAGGGCCCGAGGTGTCGCTGCTGGCAATCAGCGACGGCACCGCCGTGGCGCGGTTTCCCGCCGCACGCGACTACAAGCCCATCGGCGAGGGCAACACCGGGCCCAACACCGGGGGCATGGGTTCCGTCTCCCCCGTTCCCGACATCCCCGACCACCTTGCCGACCAGCTGGTGGACGAGGTGCACCGGCCGGTGATCGCCGAGATGGCGCGCCGGGGCATCCCGTTCAGCGGGGTGCTCTACGCGGGAATCATGATGACCCCGGGCGGGCCCAGGGTGCTGGAGTTCAACGTGCGGTTCGGCGACCCCGAGACCCAGGCGCTGCTGCCACGCGTGGGCGGCGACCTGGGAGACATCCTGCTTGCCGCCGCCAGCGGCGGGCTGGCCGACCAGCCGGTGCCCATGACGCCCCAGGCATCGGTGGCCGTGGTGCTGGCCGCCGCCGACTACCCGGCCGACCCGCGCACGGGTGACGTGATCACCGGCATCGCCGAGGCGCAGGCCACGGGGGCCGAGGTGTTCCAGGCCGGCACGGCGCTGAATGCCGACGGCCAGCTGGTGACCGCCGGCGGCCGCGTGCTGGCCGTGCAGGCCCTGGGCGACACCGTGGAGCAGGCCCGAGAGGCCGCCTACGCCGCGGCCGACCTCGTGCACTTCGACGGCGAGCAGATGCGGCGGGACATCGCCGCGGGGATGGACGGCTAGCTGCCCCGGCCCTGCGGGGCCCCCGCGAAATGCGTGGCCCTCTTGGCGCATCTCGTGCGCCCCGCGTATGCGCACCCGACCTATGTTCGGGCGCATGCCGAAGACCTACGGACAGGTGCGCCGGGCGCTGCGGCGAGCCGGATGGACGATGATTCGTCAGCGGGGGTCGCACCAATTCTGGGTTAGCCCGGACGGTCAGCGCGCGGTGTCGGTGGCGGGGAAGGACTCGGATACGATGTCGGCCGGAACGCTGGCGTCGACCCGCCGCCGGACCGGCTTGGAGGAGCTCAGGTGAACAGGTATCTCGTTGTCTACGAGCGCGCCGAGGACGGCGGATGGGGCGCATACCTCCCCGAGATCGATGGCGTCATCGCCCTGGGCCGCACCCGCGAGGAGGTCGAGGAGCGCATGCGCGAGGCGCTGGGCGCGTACCTGGAGTGGCTGAAAGAGCGGGGCGAGACGGCGCCGGCGCCGAGCACCTGCGAGGTCGGCTTCATCGCCGCATAGCGGCGCGGCTAGCCCGAGAGGAAGATTCTCCTGCCGCGAAGGGCATCGTCGTCGGGGTACTCCCCGAGCACCCGCGCCAGCCTCGTGAGGAGCTCGCCCATCTGGTTCACCGCGCGCGGCACGCTGCCGTCGCTGGTGTAGATGATCCCCTGGTGCACCTCGCCGCCCGCGGCCCACTCGCGCTCGATCGGCACGAAGTCGGCGACATTGTTGGTGACCAGCACGCGGCCCTGCTCCAGGGCGCTCACGAGCAATTCCTCATCCGGGGCTCCGTTCAGCCCGAGTTCGCCCGTTGCCCGCACGTCATGTCCATCGGCGCGAAGGGCCTCGGCAATACGGTGTGAGAACTGCTCGTCGAGCAGCAGCCTCACGGGGTGAGCGTCGCCGCCTTCTCGCGTCGCTCGCGCTCGCGGCGGGTGAACTCCCGCGACCTCTCGGCGTCGGCATCCACCTCGTCGCTGAACGCCGCGTAGTAGTCCACGGCCGCCCGCACCTGCAGTTCGGTCAGGGAGAAGTCGTCGGCAACCTCCGCCACGGCCCCGTCCATGGTGCGAAGGGCGTCGATGACCTGCCAGATGTAGATGCGCCTGCCCACGATCGCCGCCGTGCGCACGCCCGCGGCGTTGGACCGGAACCACACCATGGGGTGCTCCTCGCGACGGAGCCCCTCGGCGAGCAGGCGCTCCACCAGGGCGTTGCGGCTCTGCCCGAGTTCGTCCGCCCGCCGGTCGAGCATCTCCGCGGTGCCCGGGGAGAGCCGGAAGGATCGCGGGCTGGACGTCGTTTCGCGAGGCACGAGCGCATTGTATCGCTTTGTAGTCACATGACTGTGACGAACTGTGGACGATCCGTCACGAAGACGGGTGTCGCACGGTGTTACACTCGGCGCGTGCCGACGAAGAAGCCCAGACATGCCGTGACCGAGACCGGTGCCGTGGCGGAGGCTCTCGCCGAACTGCGCGCCCAGCCCGGTGGGGCCGACGTCTCCATCTCGGACCTCGTGGTGGTCGGCGCGCGCACCCTGGCCGCCGAGAAACGAGCCGAGCGAGAGGCGCGGCACGCACTCCGCGACATGCTCGCCGAGCGGGTCCTGGCCGGCGGGCCGGCACTCGGCGACCCGGCAGCGGCCGACGAGGTGCGGCGCACGGGCTGGGCCCGCGAGGCGTGAACGGGCGCTACCTGCTCGACAACTCGGCGTGGTCCCGGCTGTTCCACCCCGCGCTTCCGCTCAACCGACGGACCGAAGTGGCCGAGGCCATACGGTCCGATCGGGTGTACGTGTGCCTGCCGTTCCTGCTGGAGGCCGGCTACTCGGCGCGCAACCTGGACGATTACCGGGACATCACGCGGGCGCTGCATGGTTTGCCGAATGCCTCGGTGGATGAGGCCGTCGAGGCGCGGGCCGTTCACCTGCAGGGCGACCTCGTTGCCTGCGGCCATCACCGGCTCCCACCTGCCGACCTTCTGATCGCAGCCATCGCCGAGCGACATGGGCTCACCGTGCTGCACTGCGACAGCGACTTCGACGTGATCCGCGACAAGACGTCGGCGGTGCTCAGCGCCGAGTGGCTGGCACCGCCCGCCACCTTCTCCTGAGCCGCACTTCGACGGGGGACCCCATTGGTAGGGTGACCCCCGTTCCCGCGACGGAAATGGACGCATGATCCCGAGGTACTCGCGGCCCGAGATGGCCGCCATCTGGACCGACGAGGCCAAGCTGCAGCGGTGGCTCGATGTGGAACTCGCGGTGTGCCGCGCATGGGCGCGCCGGGGGGTCATTCCGCCGGAAGACCTCGCCGAGATCGAGTCGAAGGCCGCCTTCAGCGTGGAGCGCACGCTGGAGATCGAGAAGACCACCAACCACGACGTGGTGGCCTTCCTCACCAACGTGAACGAGAACATCGGCCCGGCGTCGCGGTGGATTCACTACGGCATGACCAGCAGCGACGTGCTGGACACCGGGCTTGCGCTGGCCATGGTGCAGAGCGGCAGGATCATCGTGGAGGGCCAGAAGGCGCTCACCCAGGCGCTGAAGAAGAGGGCGCTCGAGCACCGCGACACCCTGTGCGTGGGCCGCACCCACGGCGTGCACGCCGAGCCCACCACCTTCGGGCTGCGCCTGGCCGGGTTCGCCATGGAGAGCAAGCGCAACGAGCAGCGGCTCGAGGCCGCGCACGAGCAGATCGCCTTCGGCAAGCTGAGCGGCGCGGTGGGCACCTACGCCATGCTCGAGCCCGGCGTGGAGGCCGAGGTGATGCTTGAGCTCGGCCTGCAGGTGGAGCCCATCGCCACGCAGGTGATTCCGCGCGACCGCCACGCCGAGGTGGTCACTGCGCTGGCCATCGCCGCCAGCGGGCTCGAACGCCTGGCCGTTGAGGTGCGCCACCTGCAGCGCACCGAGGTGCGCGAGGCCGAGGAGGCATTCGGCAAGGGCCAGAAGGGCTCGTCAGCCATGCCCCACAAGCGCAACCCCATCACCGCCGAGCGCATCACGGGCCTCGCCCGGGTGATCCGCGCCAACGCGCTGCCGGCCATGGAGGACGTTGCGCTGTGGCACGAGCGCGACATCTCGCACTCATCCGTTGAGCGGGTGATCCTGCCCGACTCCTACACGCTCATGGACTACCTGCTGGCCACCACCACCACGCTGGTGGACGGCCTGGTAATCCGGCCCGACCGCATGCAGCAGGTTCTCGATTCGAGCTATGGCCTGGTGTTCAGCCAGCGCGTGCTGCTTGGCCTGGTGGCCGAGGGGCTCACGCGGGAGGAGGCCTACGCCGCGGTGCAGCGCAACGCCATGACCGCCTGGGACACCGGCGTGCCGCTGAAGGACCTGCTGGCCAACGATGAGGACGTGGCGGGCAAGATCGACCCCTCGCGCCTGGACGCCCTGTTCGACCCGTCGCACCACCTCCGGCACCTCGATGAGGTGTTCGAGAGGGTCGAGGCCCTGTGAGCCTGATCCTCCGGGGGAAGGTGCGGGAGGTCCACGACGTCGGCGACGGCCGGCTGGTGATGGTCACGAGCGACCGCATCTCGGCGTACGACGTGGTGATGCCCACCGAGATACCCGGCAAGGGCCAGGTGCTCACCGGGCTCAGCATCCACTGGTTCCAGCGCATGGCCGACCTGGTACCCAACCACCTGCTGGGGTGGCGCCTCAGTGAGATGCCCGATGGCTGGCGCAGGAAGGAACTCGCCGGCCGCGTGATGCTGGTGAAGGCCCTGGACATGCTGCCGGTGGAGTGCGTGGTGCGCGGCTACCTGATCGGCAGCGGCTGGCGCGACTACCGGGCCACCGGCGCCACCAGCGGCGTCACCCTGCCGCCCGGCCTGCGCCAGGCCGACCGCCTGCCCGCGCCGATCTTCACCCCGGCCGCCAAGGCCGAGGTGGGCGAGCACGACGAGAACATCACGATGGACGACGTGGTGAATACCGTGGGGCCCGATCTCGCCGCCGAGATGGAGCGGGTGTCGATCGCCGTGTACGAGCGCGCGGCCGCCGACTGCGCCGCGGCCGGAATCATCCTGGCCGACACCAAGTTCGAGATGGGCACGGCGCAGGGCACGCTCACCCTGGGGGATGAGGTGTGCACCCCCGACTCCTCCCGCTTCTGGCCCGCCGACACCTGGCAGCCCGGTGCGTCTCCCCCCTCGTTCGACAAGCAGTACCTTCGCGACTGGCTCGACCGGACCGGCTGGGATCATTCGCCGCCCGGGCCCGAGCTTCCGGCCGACGTGGTGGCCGGCACGCGCGAGCGGTACGTGGAGGCATACGAGCGCATCACCGGTGCCTCGTTCGATGAATGGCTCAAGGAGGCCGCTGAATGACCCTGGTCGTCGTCACCGTCATGCCGAAGAAGGGGGTGCTCGACCCCCAGGGGCAGGCCGTGCAGGGCGCCCTGCAGCACATGGGGTTCGGCGATGTGAGCGACGTGCGCGTGGGCAAGCGCATTGAGCTCGAGATCGGCGGCAGCGACCCCGCCGGTCAGGCCACCAAGATGTGCGAGGACCTCCTGGCCAACAACCTCATCGAGGACTACTCGGTGGAGGTGCCCGGGTGAGCCAGCCCCGCGTGGCGGTGCTGAGGTTCCCGGGCACGCTCGACCACGAGAGCGCGGCGCGCGCCGTGGAGGGCGTGGGCGCCGAGCCGGTGTTCACCCATCATGAGGACGCGGCGCTGCCCGACGGCACGGTGGCCGTGGTCATTCCCGGCGGGTTCTCGTATGGCGACCACCTGCGCCCCGGGGCCCTGGCCAGCCGCACGCCCATCATGGGCGCGGTGAAGGCCCACGCCGCGGGCGGCGGCAGGGTGCTGGGCATCTGCAACGGCTTCCAGATCCTGTGCGAGAGCGGCCTGCTGCCGGGCGTGCTTCGCCCCAATGCATCGCTCAGCTTCATCTGCCGGCAGGCCGAGCTCGAGGTGGCCGACTCCGGCACCGCCTGGACCGGCGGTCGTGCCGAGGGCGAGACCCTCTCCATACCGTTCAAGCACCACGACGGCGCGTGGTTCGGCGACCCCGGCAGCACGCGCGTGGTGCTGCGCTACCGCGGCGAGAACCCCAACGGCAGCATCGACAAGATCGCTGGAATATCGAACCTGGCCGGCAACGTGATGGGGCTCATGCCGCATCCCGAGGAAGCCCAGGACCCCCTGCTGGGGTCCGTGGATGGTCGCGTGCTCTTCGCGGCGCTGGTCGCATGAGCCCGACCATGGGCGACAGCGGCAAGCCGCTGTATGAGGAGCTCGGCCTGCTGCCCGCCGAGTACGACCGCGTGGTGCAGCTCATGGGCCGGGAGCCCTCCGACCCCGAGCTGGTGATGTTCAGCCTCATGTGGAGCGAGCACTGCTCCTACAAGCACAGCAAGCCGCTGCTCAAGGGGTTCCCCACCACCGGCCCGCGCGTGGTGATGGGCCCGGGCGAGAACGCCGGCGCGGTGGACGTGGGCGACGGCCTGGCGATCGTGTTCAAGGTGGAGAGCCACAACCACCCGAGCGCCGTCGAGCCCTTCCAGGGCGCGGCCACCGGCGTGGGCGGCATCGTGCGCGACATCATCGCCGTGGGCGCCAAGCCCATCGCGCTGCTCGACTCCCTCAGGTTCGGCACGCTCGATTCGGCCCGCTCGCGGTTCCTGTTCCGGCGCGCGGTGGAGGGCATCGGCCACTACGGCAACTGCATCGGCATCCCCAACGTGGGCGGCGAGGTGCAGTTCGACGAGCGGTATGAGGACTCGTGCCTGGTCAACGCCATGTGCGTGGGCGTGGTGCCGCACGACAAGATCCTGAGCTGCGCGGCCAAGGGCCTGGGCAACCGCCTGGTGCTCATCGGCAACCGCACGGGGCGCGACGGCATCGGCGGGGCGTCGGTGCTGGCGTCTGCCGAGCTGGGTGACGACGACGCCGACAAGCGCCCCAGCGTGCAGGTGGGCGACCCCTTCACCGAGCGCAAGCTCATCGACTGCTGCCTGGCGATGGGCGAGGCCGGCCTGCTGGTGGCCCTGCAGGACCTCGGCGCGGCGGGGCTCACCAGCGCGGCCAGCGAGATGGCCAGCCGCGGCGAGGTGGGCCTGGCCATCGACCTCGACCGCGTGCCGCTGCGCGAGCAGGGCCTGGCGCCGGGCGAGGTGCTGGTGAGCGAGAGCCAGGAGCGCATGCTGGCAATCGTGGAGCCCGCGAACATGGACGCCGTCGTGGAGATGGCGCGCCGTCATGAGCTCGACGCCACCGACATCGGCGAGGTCACCGACACCGGTGAGCTCAACGCCCTGTGGCGCGGCGAGGAGGTGGTGAGGATCCCCTCGCTCTACCTCACCGACGACGTGCCCTTCTACGAGGTGCCGCGCAACGCCATGCCGGCGCCCGAGCCCATCGACCTCTCCACCGTGCCCGAGCCCGCCGACCTCGGCGCCGCGTGGCTGGCGCTCATGGGCGACCCCAACATCGCGAGCAAGCGGTGGGTGTTCGAGCAGTACGACCAGCTGGTGGGCGCGGGCACCATGCGCCGGCCGGGCGGCGACGCCGGCGTGGTGAGGATTCCCGGCACCAACCGCGCCATCGCGGTCACGCTCGACTGCGCCGAGTGGCACACCGAGCTCAGCCCCTACGAGGGCGGCATGGCATCGGTGCTCGAGGCCGCGCGCAACGTCGCATGCACCGGGGCCGTGCCCATCGCCGCCACCGACTGCCTCAACTACGCCAACCCCGACAAGGGCAGCACCGGCTGGCGACTGGCCGAGAGCATCCGCGGCATGGCCGACGCCCTCACGGCCATCGGGGCGCCCATCGTGAGCGGCAACGTGTCGCTCTACAACGAGAGCCCGCGCGGGCCCATCTACCCCACGCCGGTGGTGGGAATCGTGGGGCTGCTCGACGACGCCTCCACCAGCGTGGGCAGCGCGTTCGACCGCCAGGGCGACGCCATCGTGCTCATCGGATACGGCGAGCCGCGGGTGGATGCCAGCCGCTACCTGGGCCGGTGCGCGGGACGCCCGCCGGCGCCCGAGCCGGCGAACGACGCCGCGCTGTTCCGCCTGCTGGCCGCCTGCGCTGCGAAGCGCCTGCTCACGAGCGCGCACGACGTGAGCGAGGGCGGCCTGGCCGTGGCGCTGGCCGAGAGCGCCATCGCGGGCGGGGTCGGGGCGTCGGTGCAGGTGCCCGCCGGGCGCCGGGCCGACGAGGCCATGTTCGGCGAGGGGGGCGGTCGCGTGGTGGCGTCGTGCGACCCGGCCCACGTCGACGCCATCACGGCGCTGGCCGAGGCCGGGGTGGAGGTCACCGTCATCGGCACGGTCGGCGGTGACGAGGTTTCGGTGGACGCCGGGGGTTCCACGGCACGGGTGTCGCTTCGCGATCTGGCCCAGGTGTGGGAAGGTTCGATCCCAGCCGCCCTGGAGGCAGCGTGACCCGGCTCGAGGACCCCATGGACGGGGACCACCCCAACGAGGAGTGCGGAGTATTCGGCGTCGTCGCGCCGGACCGCGACGTGGCACGCATCTGCTTCTTCGGCCTGCATGCGCTGCAGCACCGCGGGCAGGAGAGCGCCGGCATCGCCGTGAGCGACAGCGACCACGTGATGGTGCAGCGCGAGCTCGGCCTGGTGTCGTCGGTGTTCGACGAGCCGTCGCTGCGCAGCCTGGTGGGCCACAGCGCAATCGGCCACGTGCGCTACTCCACCACCGGCAAGAACAAGTGGGACAACGCCCAGCCGGTGGCCCTGCCCCGTGGCGACGGCCTGGTGGCGCTGGGCCACAACGGCAACCTCACCAACTCCGACGCCCTCCGGCGGCGCGTGGAGGACATGGGGCATGAGCTCCGGGCCACCACCGACAGCGAGCTCATCACTGCGCTGCTGGCGCACGAGCCCGGGTCGCTGCTGCACGCCGTGTGCAACGTGATGCCCCTGCTGCAGGGCGCCTATTCGATCGTCACCCTCACCGAGGACGAGCTGGTGGCGTTCCGCGACCCCAACGGCGTGCGCCCGCTGGTGCTCGGCAGGGTGGACGGCGGCTGGGTGGTGGCCAGCGAGACCTGCGCCCTCGACCAGGTGGGCGCCGAGTTCGAGCGCGAGGTGCGCCCCGGCGAGGCCGTGCGCATCACGGCCGAGGGCACCGAGAGCCGCCAGGCCATGCCCCCCACCACCCGGTCGCTGTGCATCTTCGAGGCCATCTACTTCGCCCGGCCCGACAGCATCATCGACGACCAGTCGGTGTGGCAGACCCGCCACGACATGGGCATCGAGCTGGCGCGCGAGAGCGTGCCCGGCGCCGACCTCGTGGTCGGCCTGCCCGACTCCGGCACCCCGGCGGCCATCGGGTTCGCCCAGGAGAGCGGCATCCCGTTCTCGGAGGCCGTGGTGAGGAACCGCTACGTGGGCCGGTCGTTCATCCAGCCCGACCAGGAGCTGCGCGCCAACGGCGTGAAGCTGAAGTTCAACCCGCTGGTGAGCGTGATCGAGGGCAAGCGCCTGGTGGTTGTGGACGACTCCATCGTGCGCGGCACCACCACCCGCCGCACGGTGCAGATGCTCAAGGACGCCGGCGCTGCCGAGGTGCACCTGCGCATCTCGAGCCCGCCCATCACCTGGCCGTGCTTCTACGGAATCGACATGGCCGACCGCGACGAGCTGATCGCCGTGGGCCAGACCCAGGCCGAGATCGCCGCGGCCGTGGGCGCCGACTCGCTGCACTACCTCACGCTCGACGGCCTGCAGCGCGCCATGGGCCGCCCGGCCGAGGGCTACTGCCGCGCCTGCTTCACGGGCGAGTACCCAATCCCCGTGCCCGACGCATCGGGCAAGGAGAGGTTCGAGGCCGCCGCGTCACATTCTTGACGTAGTAGTTGACGTTTATGTTGCCGTTCACGTTGACGTAAGCGCTATCCTGACGGCATGACCCCACTGCAGGCGCACCTGAAGGCGGTGGAGGAGGTGCTCTCCCCCAGCGACCTCGCGCGCATCATTGCCACCACGCCCGAGACGGTGTCGCGCCTTCGCGGCGGCCGCCCGGCGCGACGCGGCAACGAGGTGGCCATCCTCACCCTGCACGCGGTGCTCGACCAGCTTCGTGCCGCGGGGGTGGAGCCCGCTGCCGCGCGCGACGCGCTGCTGTCGCGGCTCTGCGCGCCGGACGGCCAACGACTCACCCAGGCCCTGCGGGGCGGAAATGCGACGGAGGCCCTCGCCACCCTGGGCGTCGTCCTCACCCCGTCGCACGCGGGCGCGGCAGACGCAGACGCGAATGACCTGGCCGCCGACATGGCGTTCGACGCCCGCATGGCCGTCGCCGAGGCCATGGCCGCAGCCAGCGGCGCCAGGGCGTTCCCGCCACCCGAACCGCCGTGGCCGGTTCCCGCTCGCCTTTCCGCCGCACGCGACGCCGTTCGGGCGGCGTTCCTGGAGTTCCAGCCCGGGGCCGAGATCGAGGAACGGGTGAACCCCGGCCAGCGGCCGGACGACGAGCAGGTGCTGCTGCTCGTGGGCATCCCCGGGCTCGGGCGCGATCAGGTGCGCGAGCAGGTGGCCGACTTCCGCGAGGCGCGGTGGCACGACCTGCTGCACGAGGTTGATGGCGACGTGGTGGTGGTCACGCGGTGACCGGCCGCGGCGCCCCGCAGCCCTTCGACTGGATGACCCTGCTCGAGTACGCCGAGGAACGCGTGGCGTGCCGCAGCCAGTTCATGCGGCGGCTGGTGATCAACCGCGCGTACTACGCGGCCTTCCACGTGGCGCGGGGCGGCCTGCGCGACCTCGGCGTGGTTGATGCCGATGCGCGGTTCCACCGCCGGCTCTGGCGGCACTTCGAACGCGCGGCGGGCGCGGCACCCGGTCAGGCCCGCGCATGGCGGATGATCGGCGAGATCGGCAACGGCCTGCACGCGGAGCGCACCCGGGCCGACTACGAGTCGGCCGCCACCTGGTCGGCCGACGACTGCGCGCGCATCGTGGCCGACGCCCGGTCGCTGGTCGACCGCGTCGGCGCCCTCACCGCTCGGTAGCGGGCCCGCTCAACCCCTCCTGCCGTGAGTCATGCAGTGACGCGCACACCGCACCCGCATGCGTTTCCTGTGCGTATTGGATTATCGGACCCCGACGCAAGGTCCCCCGCAAGCCCCGCGAGGAACCCTTGATCCCCCTGCGCCGCGCGCGTGCGAAGCGACACTCTCCACGCCGGGGCCCCGCTGCGGTCGCCGGATCGCCAGGGGCACGCTGGAGAACGAACAGGGGCGCGGGCCGACGCGATCGTCGCCCACCTGCGCGTCCCGGCCAGCGGGTAGCCTGCCCCTGTGGCCGACCGGGGCATCTCCTACGACGACGCGGGCGTCAACCTCGATGCCGCGAGGGCGCTGACGGAGGGCATTCGCGACCTGGTGCACGGGGGCACCACCGGGTTCGCGGGAACGCTTCCCATGCCCCCCATGCGCGACGGCGTGCTGGTGGCGTGCACCGACGGCGTGGGCACCAAGGTGCTGCTGGCGCGGCAGATGGGCGACGTCTCGGGGCTGGGCCAGGACCTCGTGGCCATGAGCGTGAACGACCTGGTGTGCACCGGCGCGCGGCCGCTGTTCTTCCTCGACTACCTGGCCGTGGGCACGCTCGACCCCGACGAGGCCACGGTGATCATCGGGTCGGTGCGCACGGCCTGCCTCGACAGCGGCTGCGTGCTGCTTGGCGGCGAGACCGCGGAGATGCCGGGGCTCTACCAGGAGGGCCACTTCGACATGGCGGGGTTCGCCGTGGGCGCCGTGGAGCGGGCCGAGATGCTGGGCCCCGACAAGGTGCAGGCGGGCGACGTGATCGTGGGCATCGAGAGCAGCGGAATCCACAGCAACGGCTACTCGCTGGTGCGCAGCCTGGTGGACTCCGGCGCCGTGGCACCCGACCCCTCGCTGCTGGCGCCCACCCGCCTCTACCCGGCAGACGTCAAGGCGCTTCAGGCATCGGGCGTGGAGCTGCACGCCGCCGCGCACATCACCGGCGGGGGCCTTGAGGAGAACCTGCCGCGGGCGATGCCCGATGGCCTGCGCCCGGTGCTCACGCGCGGGTCGTGGCCGCAGGCGCCGGCGATCGCGCACGTGCTGGCGGGCGGCGCGGTGGATGATGCCTCGGCCTGGCGCACCTTCAACATGGGCCTGGGCATGTGCCTGGTCATGCCGGCGGCGGCGGCCGAGCGCGCCGTGGACATCGTGCAGGGCAGCCACGTGGTGGGCCGCGTCGAGGCCGGGCCGGCGGGCCTGGCATGGGAGGGCTGATGTACCGCATCGCGGTGATGGTGTCGGGCAATGGATCGAACCTGCAGGCGCTGATCGACAACGTGCACAACAACCCCAAGGTGGATGCCCAGATCGTGATGGTCATCTGCTCGAAGGAGGGGGCGAAGGCCATCGAGCGCTCCACGGAAGCGGGAATCCGCACCGAGGTGGTCACGCTGGAGTCGCGCGATGGCAACCGCGAGCGCCGCGATGGCGAGGTGGTGCGCCTGCTTCGGCTGGTTGCGCCCGACCTGGTGGTGATGGCCGGCTGGATGAGCATCGTCACCCCGGTGCTGCTCGATGCCTTCCCCGACAAGGTCATCAACCTCCACCCCTCGCTGCTGCCGGCGTTCCCCGGCATGAACTCCATTGCGCAGGCGCTCGACTGGGGCGCCACGGTCACGGGCGTCACGGTGCATATCGCCGAGGAGGCCGTGGATGGGGGTCCGCCGATACTGCAGGAGCCCGTGCCGATACTGCCGGGTGACACCCTCGAGGCACTGGAGGATCGCGTGCACGGCGTGGAGCACCGGCTGCTGGTGAGGACCGTCACGCTGTACGCGCAGGGAAAGGTTCGCCGCGACCCCGCGCGGCTTCGCCGGATGATCGTCGACGATGGAGGTGCCTGAGGTGGCAACGCGACGCGCGCTGCTGTCGGTGTCGGACAAGACGGGCCTGGTGGACCTGGCCCGCGGACTCGCCGCCGAGGGGGTGCAGCTCATCAGCACCGGCGGCACGGCCAAGGCCCTGCGGGATGCCGGGCTCGAGGTGACCGACGTGAGTGAGGTGACCGGCCACCCGGAGATCATGGGCGGCCGGGTGAAGACCCTGCACCCCAAGGTGCACGGGGGAATCCTCGCCCGCAAGGACCACTCCGGCGACGCCGAGGACATGGCCGCCAACGGCATCGAGGCCATCGACATGGTGGTGGTGAACCTCTACCCCTTCGAGGAGGCCGCGGCCAGGGACGGCCTGGACCGCGCCGACGTGGTGGAGGAGATCGATATCGGGGGCCCGGCCATGGTGCGGGCATCGGCCAAGAACCACGACCGCGTGGCGATCGTGACCGACCCCTCGCAGTACGACTCCGTGCTGGCCGAGGTGAAGGGCGGCGGCTGGGTGGGCGATGCCACCCGGCGCGCGCTGGCCGCCGCGGCTTTTCGCAAGACCGCCGCATACGACACCGCCATCGCCGCGTGGATGGCGGGCGAGGGTGACGGCCCCGAGGACTTCCCCGACCGCTTCACGGTGGGCTTCCGCAAGGAGCTCGAGTGCAGCTACGGCGAGAACCCGCACCAGCGGGGCGCCTACTACCGCGAGATCGGCGCGCCGCAGCACCTGCTGGGCGGCGTGGACGTGCGCCACGGCAAGCCGCTGTCGTACAACAACCTGCTCGATGTGGACGCCGCCCGTGGCCTGGCCGCCGAGTTCGCCGAGCCCGCGGTGGTGATCATCAAGCACAACAACCCCTGCGGCGTGGCGCTGGGCGACGACCTCGCCGGCGCCTACCTGCGGGCCAAGGCCTGCGACCCGGTGTCGGCCTTCGGCGGGGTGTATGCGGTCAACCGCACGGTGGACCTTGCGCTGGCCGAGCACCTGGCCGAGATGTTCGTGGAGGTGCTGTGGGCGCCGGGGTATGACGACGACGCCTTCGAGGTGCTCACCCGCAAGCCCAACGTGCGCCTGCTCGACACCGGCGGCGAGATGGTGCGCCCGGGCAACCCGGGCGAGCCGGTGTACCGCCGGGTGCTGGGCGGAGTCCTCGTGCAGGACGCCGACGACGTGGCCGAGGGTCGCGACACCATGAGCGTGGTCACCAAGCGCGCGCCCACCGATCAGGAGTGGGCCGACCTGGTGTTCGCGTGGAAGGTGGCCAAGCACGTGAAGAGCAACGCGATCGTGTTCGCGAAGGACGGCGCCACCGTCGGCATCGGCGCGGGCCAGATGAGCCGCGTCGACAGCGTGCGCATCGCCACGTCGAAGGCCGCCGACTACGACCTGCCCATCGAGGGCAGCGCCATGGCGAGCGACGCCTTCTTCCCGTTCCCCGACGCGCCGGTGCAGGCGATCGAGGGCGGGGCCACGGCAATCGCGCACCCCGGTGGGTCGATCCGCGACGACGAGGTGATCGAGGCCATCGACGCCCTGGGCGCGGCGATGGTGACCACCGGGCACCGGCACTTCCGGCACTGACCTGGGCGGTGGTCATCGGGGCGCTGGCCCTGGCGTGCTGGGCGGGGGTGCTGCTGCACCCCGCCCGGCCCTGGGACCTTCGCCCCGTGGACGCCGACGACCCGGTGCCCCCCGACCCGCCCGCATGGCCCGCGGTGGGCGTGGTGATTCCCGCGCGCAACGAGGCCGACGGCATCGCCGCCACCCTCGCCGCGCTCGACCGCCAGGACTACCCCGGCGACATGCGCGTGGTGGTGGTGGACGAGCGGTCGTCCGACGGCACCGGCGCGGTGGCGCGTGACGCCGCGGCCGGCATGGCCCGCCCGTGCGAGGTGATCACCGGCGAGCGCCTGCCCGACGGCTGGGCAGGGAAGGTGTGGGGAATGGACCAGGGCGTGCGGCGCCACGACGCCACCGCCAACCCCGAGTGGCTGCTTCTCACGGATGCCGACATCCACCACGCGCCCGACTCGCTGCGGCGCCTGGTGGGCGACGCCCTGCACCGCGGCGTGGCGCTCGACAGCCGCATGGCGCGGCTCCGGTGCCAGTCGTTCGCCGAGAAGCTGCTCATCCCGCCGTTCGTGCTGTTCTTCTTCCTGCTCTACCCCCTGCGCTGGGCCAACCGCGCGGGCAGCCGCACGGCGTCGGCCGCCGGCGGGTGCATCCTGGTGACGGCCGAGGCGCTGTCGGAGGCCGGCGGCATGCAGTCGATACGCGGTGCGCTGATCGACGACCTGGCGCTGGCCCGCCGGGTGAAGCACGTGGCGGGCCGGCCCACCCGCCTGGCGCTCAGCCGCACGCGCGTGGTGAGCACGCGGCCCTACGAGCGAATGGGCGACGTGTGGACCATGGTGCGCCGCAGCGCGTTCACGCAGCTGCACCGCAACTGGCTGCTGCTCGTGGGGGTGCTTACGGTGCTGCTGCTCATGTTCGCGGGGCCGCTGGTGGCGCTGGTGGCCGGGGTGGTGGGCGCGGCGTCCGGGGGCGGCAGCCTGGCGTGGTGGGCCCTGGCCACGGGCACGGCGGGCTGGGTGGCCATGGCCGTGGCCGACCACCGCACGGCGCGGGAGTTCGGCCTGGGGCCGGGCTGGCAGCTGGCGCTTCCGCTGAGCGGCCTGCTCTACGGCGCCATGACCCTCGACTCGGCGCTGCGCGGCCCACGCGGCGGCGGCTGGCGGTAGGCGACGGTCACCCCCCGGCGCGCGGGCGGTTCGGGTCTAGCCTGAGGGGCGTGAGGCTCCGTTCCCTGTTCGCCACGACCCTGATCACGCTGGCCACGGCAGCGCTCGCCGTCACGCCCGTGGCCGTGGCGGATATCCCCTCGGGCGTGCCCGACCCCCTCGCGGCCGACCCGCTCAACCGCGCGGCGCTCATCGCCATGCCCGCGATCTGGCGGGTGGAGGTGAGCACCAGCATGACCGGCCTGCGCACCAAGAGCGGCGAGGTCATCCCCCTGCCGCCACGGGCACGCACCGTGAGCCGCGAGGGCACCGCGTTCGCCGTGACCCCCGACGGCTACCTGGTGACGGCCCTGCACGTGATCCAGCCGACGGCCGACGACCTGGCGCAGGCGGCGTACTTCCAGTACCTGGCCTACTCGGGCAAGCCGCACAGCGCGCAGCTGGCCGCCCGCTGGGTGAAGGACAACCAGGCCACGCCCGTGGGCCTTGCCCCCGTGCAGCGGGTGGTGCGCGGCGCGGCCGCGGGCGCGGCGGCCCGCACCAACCGCGGCGCCGCGCCGGAGATCATCGAGACCGACGAGGTGCGCGACATCGCCGTGCTGCGCGTGCCGAATGTCAAGGACACCCCGTCGATCGGCCTCGACCGCGGGCTCGACCCCGGCACGCCGGTGGCCACCCTGGGATTCGGCGACGAGGACCCCTTCGCCGATCCCCAGCGCGGGGCCCTGGTGCCGGCCGTGCGGTTCGGGGTGATGGGCGAGACGGGCGAGATGGAGGACAACCCCCTGCGCATCCTCACGCTCATCACCAACGAGGTGCAGAAGGGCGACTCCGGCGGCCCGGCCGTGGATCGCAACGGCCGCGCCCGGGGCGTGGTGCTGATCAAGCGCGCCGCGGGCGGCGGGGCCATGGCCCCCACCGACGAGATCCTCCGCGTGCTCGACCGCGCCAACATCCGCGGGTGGGAGGGGCGCAGCCAGGTGCTGTTCCGCGAGGCGGTCGACCGCGTCACCCGATTCGACATCGAGGGCGCCCGCGCCGACTTCCGGCGCACCCTGGCCAGCTACCCCGCCCACGGCCTGGCGGCCTATGAGATCTCCCGGCTCGACCAGCTGCAGCGGGCGCGCCTGAGCCTGGCCGGTGAGCCCTGGTATCGCGGCGGCCTGGTGGCGGCGGGAATCACCGCGCTGGTGATCGCGCTCATCCTCGCCGTGCTGCTGTGGAAGGCCGTCAACCGCTCGCCCGGCGTGCTGGGCCCGCGCGATCGCAAGGTGCCCTTCGACCAGGACACCGACGCCGACCCCGACGACCTGCCCTAGGCATACCCCGCGCCGATCGCGCCCAGCCCCGCCGGATACAGTTGCCCCATGCGCGGGCGCCTCCCAGCCTCCATCGCCCTCATCGCCGCGGTCGGCGCCGTGGCCGTGCCCACCGCCGGCGCGCAGGCACCGCCGTTCGGCACGCTCGAGGTGAACCCCTCGACCGGCACTGATGCCACGTGCGTGGTGAACCCCGCCGTGCCCCAGCAGGCGTGCCGCACGGTGGCCCGCGCGGTGGACCTCGCCGCGCGCGGCGCGATGAACACCACCATCCGGCTCTCCCCCGGCCTGCACGTGGTGGATACCGCCGTGCGGTTTCCCGCCCCCGGCCGCGAGGTGTCGATCATCGGCGCGGGCGGCGCGCAGAGCGTGGTGCGCATGACCGGCGCGGGGTCGATCGTGATGAACGCCAGCAGGTCGCAGGTGCGCTCGGTGGTGGTCACCGGCGATGCCCCCGGCGTGTGGCTGACCGGCCTGAACGGCACCCTGATGGCCAACCTCGCGGTGGTGCGGCCCCGGGCCGCGGGATCGGAGACGGTGCGGCTGCGGTTCGCCCAGCTGGCCGACTCGGTGGTGACGGCGGTGGGCGCGCCCGTGGCGATCGTCGCCGAGGGGCAGTCGGGCGTGCACCAGCTCACGGTGAGCGGCGGTCGCCTGGCCCTCGACGACATGGGCGCCAACCTCTGGGGGCTGGCAAACCAGGTGGTGGCCTCGCGCGGCATCGTCACGTGGGGGGGCACGCCGCGCATCTACAACAGCGCGCTGTCGTCGCCGCCGGGTATCAATGAGCCGGCGCTGCTGGTGGCCCAGCGGCCGGCGGGCCTCGGCAGGCCATCGCCCAGCAACGCGCCCATCATGGCCCTGTCGTCCATCTCGCAGAACGGCTGCGCCGGGGCGGTGGGAATACAGCCGGGCACCGTGCCCACCGGCGTGCTGGTGGCAGGGTCGTACGTGCAGTGGCCGGCCTGCGGGGCATCGGTGTCGAGGCTGCCGAACGCCGGGGGCGGCGCGCGCACCGAGATCACCTGGCAGTCGTCCGTGCTGGTGGCGCCCGACGTGCCCGCGGCCCTGGGCGCGGTGGGCGGATCACCACCACCCACCGTGGCCAACCAGTCGGGCGTGCGGGCGATCGGGGGCATCGCCCCGTGGATCGTGGCCGGCGGCCAGTGGCCGACCTCGCTCATGCCCGTGGCAGGCTCACCGCTGCTCGACTTCGCCACCGACGCCGTGAGCGCCGAGGTGGGCGTCAACTTCCCGTGCTCGCTCACCACCCCGCATGCCAACTGCCGGGCCGAGGCCCAGCGGCTGGGCGTGCTGCGACCCACCAACGGCCTGAACCTGGCCAACCGGGCGCCCGATGCCGGTGCCTACGAGTGGAGCAGGCTGGTGGCAAGCCCGCCGGCCATGCCGTCGGCCGATGGCATCCCCGTGGTGCCCGTGGGCGACGGCCCGGCAGCCGAGCCCGTGCCGGCCATCGGGGGCATCGAGGGCGCGGCCAACGTGCCCGGCGCGCCGCAGGCCGGGGTGCCCACGGGCCAGCAGGCCGCCGCCGGGGTGTCGCGCCCCACCGCCCGGGTGTCGGTGGTGGCCCCGCGCATCACGCGCCTGGGCCGGGCGCTTCGCGTGCGCGTGCGGGTGTGGCAGCCCGCCCGCGTCAAGCTGGTGCTGCGCCGGGCCCTGGCCCGTCCCACCGCCCGCACCGCCACGCGCGTGGTGGGTGCCAAGGCGGTGCGCCTGCGCCGCGCCGGCTGGACCACCGTGGTGATCCCCCTCAACTCCGGCGCCCGGCGCGGCCAGATGACCGTGGGGGCCACGGCACGGCAGCCCGGATACGAGCCCGGGCACGACCTGGCCATCACCCGCGTGCGCTGAGTCAGGCCTCCGCCCGGCCCCCCAGGTGCAGGGCGAAGAACTTCTCCATGGCCCGGTAGGCGCGCATGCGGTTCTCGGGCTTGGCGAACCCGTGGCCCTCGTCGTCGGCCACGATGTACTCCACGTCGATGCCGCGCTCGCTCAGGGCCTCCACGATCTGGTCGCTCTCGTGCTTGGTCACCCGCGGGTCGTTGGCCCCCTGGATCACCATGAGCGGGGTCACGATCTCATCCACCCGTGACAGCGGCGAGCGCGCCCACATGTCCTCGCGCTCCTCCTCCACCTCGGGGTCTCCCACGAACCGGAACCACGTGCTCTTGAGGAACGGCCGCCAGTACTCGGGGAACGAGCGGATGAGCGTGACCAGGTTGGACGGCCCCACGAAGCTCACGGCCGCGCGGAAGCGGTGGGGCGTGAAGGTGACGCCCACCAGCGTGGCGTAGCCGCCGTACGACCCGCCGTAGATGCCGATGCGGTCGGGGTCGGCCACGCCCTCGGCCACCGCCCAGTCGACGGCATCCATGAGGTCGTCGTGCATCTTGCCCGCGAACTCCCGCTCGGCCGCGTGCATGAAGTGCTTGCCGAAGCCCGTGGATCCGCGGTAGTTCACCTGCAGCACGGCGTAGCCGCGGTTGGCCAGGAACTGCGCCACGCCGTCGTAGCCCCAGGCGTCACGGCTCCAGGGCCCGCCGTGCACGTAGAGCACCATGGGCAGGTCGCGCGGCTCGAGGCCCCGCGGCACCGTGAGATAGCAGTACATCGTGAGCCCGTCGCGCGTGGTGATCTGCACCGGGCGCATGGGCGAGAGCTCATCCGGCGACAGCCACGGGCGTGGCCGGAACAGGAACTCGTGCTCGCCGGTCTCGCGGTTGAAGAGATACGTGGCGCCGGGGTCCACATCGCTGTCGAAGGCGATGGTCCACATGGTCTCGTCGGCGTCGCTGCCGGTGATGCGCGGGTCGCCGTCGGCGATCTGCTTCACCGTCTCGAAGTCGCGGGCGAAGCGCTCGTCAAACGCGTGCACCACCAGGCGGTCGCGCAGGTAGGCGGCGCCCAGCAGCGTGCGGTCCCTGTCGCTGATGATCGGCATGCCGAGGTCGGCCACCTCATCCTCATCGAGCACCGCCTGCTCGCCGGTGGCCACATCGATCGCCACGAGCCGCGAGCGGTCGCTGTCCACGGCGCTGCCCACCCACAGCACGCGGCCGTCGGCGTCGAACCCGTAGGGCTGCCCGCCATCCTCGTTGTCGAAATCGGCCAGCACGCGGAAGTCGTCCTGCTCGGAACCCCGCACCAGCAGCTGGTAGTTGCCCTCGGGGGTCTGGGCGTAGGCACCCCGCACGCGGCCGTCGCGGTCGGCCACCCAGCCGATGATGTTGCCCGGGTTCTCGGTGATGGGCGTGAGCTCGCCGGTGTCGAGGTCGAGCCGCTCGACGTCGAACACCCCGCGGTCGCGCCGGTTGGTGCTCACGATGATCTGCCCCGGCGTGGCGCGTGGCACCGACACCATGCTCGCCCGCACGCCGTCGAAGGGCGTGAGGTCGCGGGCCGTCCCGTCGCCGGGGACGTCCACCATCATCACGTGGTGGTTCTCATCCCCGCCCTGGTCCTTCGAATACAGGATGTGCTTCGAGTCGCGGGTCCACGAGTAGCCCATCACCCCGCGGTCGGTGTCGCGGGTCACCGGCACCGCCTCGCCACCCTCGATGGGCCGCACCCACACGTTGAGCAGGCCGTCCAGCGGGGCGAGCCACGAGATCATGGTGCCGTCGGGAGACGGCTTGGCCAGGGCGCGCTCGGGGTTGTCGAAGAACTCGCCGAGCGGGATGAGGCGGGGCTGTGTCATGGGCGGAAGACTGGCACTCGGCGGTGCGCATTTCGGCGCGATCGGTGCGCCCCGCGAATGAAGTGCGCCCATACCGTCGGCGCCATGCCACCGACCTATCGCGAAGTGCGTCGAGCCCTGCGGGAAGCGGGCTGGGTGAAGCTGCGGCAGCGCGGCTCCCACGAGGTGTGGGCTAGCCCCGATGGCCGGTCACGCGTGACCGTCGCCGGCAAGGACTCGGATACAATCAAGCCCGGAATGCTCGCTGAGATCCGGCGGGGAAATGGGCTCGGAGGCCTTCGATGAAGGAATACCTGGTCATCTACGAGCAGGGCGAGGACGGCACGTGGGGCGCCTACAGCCCGGACCTCTGGGGGGTCTACGCTGGCGCGGACACCCGCGAAGAGACCGAGCGCCTCATGCGGGAGGCCCTGCCGGCGCACATCGAGGCCATGCGCGAGGCCGGCATCGAGGTGCCCGAGCCCACCCACCGGGTGGAGTTCATCGCCGCATAGGCCGGTGTGCGTGCGGGCCCCAGGCCTCCCGGCCTCGCCCCC
>JAFMJQ010000106.1 GCA_017853415.1 Thermoleophilia bacterium
GCAGCTGGACACCCAGAGCGAGATCCGCCTGGGCAAGCTGAGCATCGGCACCACGCGCCGGGGCATCGGCCCCGCCTACATGGACAAGGCCGCGCGCATCGGGATCCGCGTGCAGGACCTGCTCGACCCGAGCATCCTGCGGCGCAAGGTGGCCATCGCCCTCGAGACCAAGAACGACGTGCTCGAGAAGATCTACGGCGAGCCGCCGCTGGATGCCGACGCGGTGGCCGACGAGGTGCTGGCGCTGGCGCCGCGCATACAGCCCTACATCGCCGACACCTCGCTCATCCTCGACACGGCGATCCGTGACGGCAAGACCGTGCTGTTCGAGGGCGCGCAGGGCACCCTGCTCGACATCGACCACGGCACCTACCCGTTCGTGACCAGCAGCAACCCCACGGCCGGTGCCGCCTGCACCGGGACGGGCGTGGGGCCCACGCGCATCGACCACGTGCTGGGAATCACCAAGGCCTACACCACGCGCGTGGGCGAGGGGCCCTTCCCCACAGAGATCGACGACGACGCCGGCCGGCACATGGCCGAGGTGGGCCATGAGGTGGGAACCACCACCGGCCGCGCGCGCCGCTGCGGGTGGCTCGACCTGGTGGCGCTGCGCTACGCCGTGCGCGTGTCGGGCATGACCCAGCTGGGCATCACCAAGCTCGACGTGCTCTCGGGCCTGTCCGAGGTGAAGCTCTGCACGGCCTACACCAAGCCCGACGGCGAGGTGAGCGCGGACTTCCCCTGGCACCAGAGCGACTTCCACGGCTGCACGCCCGTGTACGAGACGCTCGAGGGCTGGGACGAGGACATCGTGGGCGTCACGAGCCTCGACGACCTGCCACCGCGGGCCCGGTCGTACGTGGAGCGCATCGCCCAGTTCACGGGCGTGCCGATCACCCTCATCGGCACCGGCCAGGGCCGGCACGAGGTGATCGACGCCGTCGAGTTGTAGGGCGTGGCCTAGCGGGGCGCGCCCGGCTGGTACGTTGACCCCCCGGCCCTGCCACACACCCAGCCCATGAGCGACCCGCCCGAATCTCCCGCACGCGCCATTGCGCGTCGATCGCGCATCCTCACCACGCCACTCGTGCTGGCGCTGGTCGGGGTGGTGGTGATCGTGGCCGGGGGCATCGTGTGGGCCGTGCTGGGGCGCGCGCCCAGCAGCGTGACCGGGCAGGGCATCGTGGAGCCGCGCGGCGCGCTGGTGCATGTGGAGGCCGAAACGCTCGGGGTGGTGCGCCGGGTCGCGGTGCGCGCCGGAGACATCGTGCCGGCCGGCGCCCCCATCGTGGAGCTCACGCGGCGGGGCAGCGCGTCCACCGTGCGCACGCCGACCGGCGGACTGGTGGTGGAAACCCCCGTGGTGCAGGGCGACACCGTACGACCGGGCTACGACGTCGCGCTGCTCACCACCGACCCGCGGCCCGTGGCCGTGCGGGCCTTCATCCCGGCGGGACCCGGCAAGTCGGTGAAGGTGGGGATGCGCGTGCTGGTGTCGCCAGCCAACGTCCCGAGCGCCCAGTACGGGTCCATCGAGGGGGAGGTGACCGCACTGGCACCCGCCCCGGCGTCGCGATCACGCATCGGCCTCCTGACGCGCGGCAACGAGACGCTGGTGGATTACTTCCTGAGCGCCGGGCCCGCGCTGGAGATGCGGGTGGTCCTGCAGCGGGCGGACACCCCGTCGGGGTTCCGCTGGAGCGTCGGCGACGGACCCGACGAGGCCGTGACCGCCGGCACGCTCACGAGCGTGGAGGTCATCACCAGCGACCGGAGCATCGCCGACAGCCTCACGGGCTGACGCACCCACGGTGAGCACGCACGAACGGGCAACGGCGATCGCGGCGACCCTGGGCCGCCTGGGCAGGCCCGCCACCGCGGACGACATCACCCCGGCGCTGGAGGGCATGGACGGCCTGCCCGACGCCGATGCCGATCGCGTGGTGCTGGCAACGTACGGCGTCTCCGGCGACGGCACGCCCACCGCCGACTTCACCCCGCCGCGCACCCAGCGCCAGTCGCTGGGGCATGCGCTGGCCGGTGCGGGCGGGGCCCTCGCATACGTTGGGGTGGCCGCACTTGCCGGCATCGTCCCCGGACTCGCGGTGCCGCTCATGGTGCGGGCATTCGTGGACCGCTACCTGGTGGCCGACGACCCGTCATGGCTGTGGCGCGTGGCCATCGGCATCGTCATCGCCGCCCTGCTCATGGCGCTGGTGTCGTACCTGCAGCTGCGCGTGCTCAACAAGGTGGCGGTGCGCATCAACGCCGCGGCCACATCGGGGTTCGCCTGGCATGTGCTGCGCCTGCCCACCGCCACGATCTCCCGCCTGGGCGCCGGCAGCCTGGCCGGACGGATATCGGCGTTGCAGTCGAGCGGCCTGCAGGTGGGCCTCATGCTGCCCCTCGCGGGCGTGAACGTGGTGACCGTGGTGGCATTCGCCACGGCGCTGCTGGTGATCGACTGGTCGCTGGGGGTAGCCGCCATCGTCATCTGCATTCTCGCCGCCCTCGCCACCACGGCGTTCCGGCGTCGCCAGGTGGTGATCGAGCGGGCGCACAACGCCGCGCAGGTGGCGCTGAGCGACGCCACCAGCGACATCGTCACGGGCATCGAGAGCGTGAAGGCGCCCGCATGGGAGCAGCCGGTGTTCACCCGGTGGGCCATGACGCGAGCCGAGGCCGCGCGGTGGACATCCGTGAACGGCCGCATGCGACAGTACCTCTCGGTGATCCCCCTGCTCACCCCCACGCTCGGCTTCGGGGTGGTGCTGGCCATCGGGGCGTTGCAGGTGATCGCGGGATCCCTCACGCTGGGCACGCTGGTGGCGGCGCAGTCGTTCCTGGCGATCCTGCTGGGGGCAGCCGCCGAGCTGGTGTGGATCGGCGTGCTGGTGAACGCCGGCGTGGCGCGGCTGGAGCAGGCCCACGAGGTGGAGTGCCTCCCGCTCGATCCCGAGGTGGTCGCCCCCGACGAGGTCGCCGGCGCAGCCGGTGCGGAACTCGGCGGCGAACTGCAGGGCGTGGGGCTGGTGTTCGGCTTCGATCGCTCGCAGCCCCCGCTCGTGGATGGCGTGGACATCCGGGTTCCCGCGGGATCGCGCGTGGCGCTGGTGGGATCCAGCGGCAGCGGCAAGACCACCATCGCGCGTCTGCTGCTGGGCGAGATCCAGCCGTGGGCCGGCACCGTGCTGCTGGATGGCGTGCCACGCCTGGCCGTTCCGCGCAGCACCCGCACCCGTGGCATCGCCTACGTGCCGCAGCAGTCGGTGCTGTTCCCGGGCACGATCCGGGACAACCTCACGCTGTGGGATGACGCCATCACCGACGACGACATCCGCCAGGCCGTGGCCGACGCCTGCATCGGCGACGCCATCGCGGAGCGCCCCGGGGGGCTCGACGCCGTGCTCACCGGGCAGGGCGGCGGACTGAGCGGCGGCGAGGTGCAGCGCCTGGCGATCGCGCGGGCATTGGCGGGCAACCCGCGAATCCTCGTGCTGGACGAGGCCACCAGCGCGCTGGACCCGGTGGTGGAGGCCGAGGTGGAGGCCAACCTGCGCCGTCGCGGCTGCACCTGCGTGGTGGTGGCGCACCGGCTCAGCACCATCCGCGACGCCGATGAGATCCTGGTGGTGAAGCACGGTCACATCACGCATCGCGGCACCTTCGATGAGGTGCTGGCCGCGGGCGCGCTGGGAGCGATGGTTCATGGCTGACAAGCGCCCGATGGACGAGGTGGTCGACCACCTCACCGCCTACTCGGATGACGATGGGGGAGCGGTCGGCCGCGCGCCGGCGTTCGCCGACCCCCTCACGGATGCCTACTCGGTGGCCGCGGCCTCCATCGGCGCCGCGGTGCGCCAGCCGGATGCCCACACGGGGGAATCGCTGCCCGCCGACATGGCGGTGACCGCGGCATCCGACCTGACCACCAGCCCCGTCGACCTCACCGACGGCCGCTGGCCGCCCGGCACCTCGCCGCTGGTGGCGCATGACGATGAGGGACCCGTGGCGGTGGTGCCCGCCCGGCAGGGCCCCACCATCGTGCGACCCGGGTCGCGCACGCGGCACCGCGCGCGCGGTGCGGCGCGCGCCGGCCTGCAGCCGGCCGCCGTGGCGCTGGTGGAGGACCTTCCGCGCGGAGCCGGCTGGTTCGGGTTGGTGCGCTGGTCGCTGCGCCGCCGCCCCGGGCAGCTGTGGGCACTGCTGGTGATGGCGATGGTCGGCGGCCTGTCGGCGCTGTTCCTGCCGCTGGCCACGCAGGCGGTGTTCAACTGGGCGGTGCCGCAGGCCGACACCAGCGCGACGCTGGCGATCATCGGCGCGTTCATCATCGCCAGCATCGGCGCCACGGTCATCCTGGTGGCGCGCAACCTGCTGCTGGTGGGGTTGCGTGACGAGTCGGACAGCGCGCTGTCGCTGGGCGTGATGGCCCGGGCCCTGCGCCTGCCCACGGGCTTCTTCCGCCGGCGCACCACCGGCGACCTGCTCAATCGCGTGCTGTCGGCGGAGGAGGCCCGCGGTGAGGTGGGCGACGACGTGCCCGCCCTGGTGATCGTGTCGGCATTCGGGCTGGTCAACATCGTGTACCTGGCCGTGCTCGACCCTCTCACCGGCCTGCTGGTGGCCATCGCCACGGCGATCCTGGTGGCGGGCGGGATCCTGCTGCGGGTGCGCGCGCGCCAGGCGCTGGTGACGATCCTCGAAGAGCGCAGCGCGGCGAACGGCCTGTTGCTTGCGCTGGCCGAGGCCATCGTGCCCATCCGCGTGAGGGGTGCCGAGGAGCGCGCCCTGGCCCGATGGGCCGAGCCGCAGGGCCGGGCCGTGGAGGCCATGTGGCATCGGCAGTCATCCCTGGGGCTGAACGATCCCATCAAGCGCGCCGGGCCGTTGCTCGTGGTGGCCGTGCTGGTGATCAGCGTGGCCATCCCGACGACCGCCATCAGCCCCGCCGACTTCATGGCCGCATACGCCGCCATCCTCCAGCTCGTGACCGCCATCGCAATCCTGTCGGGCACCCTCGTGTCGCTGTCCGAGTTGGGCCCCACCCTCGAGCGCATCGAGCCCATCATGGCGGCCGAGCA
>JAFMJQ010000107.1 GCA_017853415.1 Thermoleophilia bacterium
GGTCGAGCGCGCCACCGCCGAGCTCGTCTCCGTCATCAATGCCGAGGTCGGGTCCGCCTAGCGCCCCGTGGCATCCCACGCCCCCCGGCGCCTGTCTCGCCTTCCTCCCCCTGGGCGATCGGTCCCCTTGACTCCCACGCCCGGGCCGCCGACAACACCGCCCCTCCTTTTCCCGGTCGTTTCCGTGGACTCCCACGCCCGGGGCCGCCGATATCGCCTTCCTCCCTTTTGAACGGTCGTTCAGGCGAAATCGGCGGCCCCGGGCTGCGCCCGCTGTGCAGCCGCGTTCATTGGTCGGTGGGTGGGGCTGCGCTTCAGGTCCACGTGAATGGAGCGTGGGCTGCACGGCGGATTTCGCGCCCGGGCGGGGGCCGGGCTAGCCTTCCGGGCGTGGCAGAGATCCTCATGGGCGTCACCGGCGGCATCGCCGCCTACAAGAGCCTCGACGTGCTGCGCATCCTGCAGCGCCATGGGCACGGCGTGAGCGTGGTCATGACCCACACCGCCGAGCGCTTCGTCGGCAGCGCGTCGTTCGCCGCCCTCTCGGGTCGCGAGGTCGGCACGGCCCTGTTCGGCGACGCCGAGCAGCCCGGCTATCACCACCTCGACGTGAACGACGGCATGGACCTCATGCTCGTTGCACCGGCCTCGGCCAACACCATCTCGCAGATGGCCTCCGGGGCCGCCAGCAGCCTGCTCACGTCGTGCTACCTGGCCTTCCGGGGTCCCGTGGTCGTGGCTCCGGCCATGAACACGTCGATGTGGCTTCATCCCGCCACCGAGCGCAACATCGCAACCCTTCGCGCCGACGGCGTGCACCTCGTGGAGCCCGAGAGCGGACTGCTCGCCGATGGCGCCGTCGGGCCCGGCCGTCTTGCCGAGCCCGCGTCCATCGTGGATGCGGTCGAGGCCGTCCTCGCCGGTCGCGCGGGCACGCGCGACCTCGCCGGCAGGACCGTGCTGATCTCCGCAGGCGGAACGCGGGAGCCCATCGACGCCGTGCGCTACGTCGGCAACCGCTCGAGCGGGCGCATGGGCTGGGCACTCGCGGCCGCAGCGCGTGACCGCGGTGCCGATGTGGTGGTGGTGCAGGCGAATGTCGACCTGCCGCGCGAGCAGGGAATCCGCTACGTGGACGCCCCCACGGCCGCCGCGATGCGCGATGCCTGCCGGGCCGAGTTCCCCGCCTGCGACATGCTCATCATGTGCGCTGCGGTTGCCGACTACCGGCCCGTGGATGCCGCCGACGGCAAGCTCGACAAGAGCAAGGCCGACGCCCTCACGGTGGAGATGGAGCGCACCACGGACATCCTCGCCGAGCTCTCCGCGCTTCGCGAGGACCAGGTGCTGGTGGGCTTCGCCGCCGAGCATGGCCCCGAGGGCCTCGAGCGTGCGCGCGGCAAGCGGGCACGCAAGGCCGTGGACATCGTGGTGCACAACGACGCCGCCGTCGAGGGCGCGGCATTCGAGGGCGCCGACAACATCATCACGATCATCGGGCCGGAGTCGGAGCAGGCGCTGCCGCGCATGAGCAAGCGCGACTGCGCGGAGCGCATCCTCGACGCGGCCAGGCCGCTCGTCGAGGCGCTCGCCTCGCGGGCCTAGGCGCGACCCCCTGAACCGTGCACGCGCCCGCGCCGGTGCGGGTTCGCGCGAACGAACGCCCGAAGATGCCGCCGCATTGCGCGGTATCGTGGGGCCATGAACGAGGGCGTGGGCGCATACGAATGGTTCCAGCGGGGGATGGAGCTCATGGAGTCACGCGACTTCCACCCCGCGGCCGTGGCGCTGGAGCAGGCCAAGAAGCTCGAGCCCGACAAGGGGTCCATTCGCGAGGCCCTGGGGCGGGCATACCTCTCGACCCGCCAGTTCCAGCGCGCGGCCGAGGAGTTCGAGGTGGCGGTGGAGATCCAGCCGACCGATCACTACGCGCACTACTGCCTCGCGCGGGCGTATCGCGGGCTCGGCGAGACCGACCGCGCCGAGCGGCACTACGAGCTCGCGCGCTGCCTCGGGTCGAAGTTGGCGTAGTTGGTCGCGTGGGGCGGCGGCCCCACGCCCTGCCCGTCGGGCACCTCGAAGCCCAGCCGGAGGATTCCCTCGAAGCTCTCGTCCACGTAGGTGGAGAGCAGGCCGAGCAGTCCATCGAGGCCGTCCGCTCCAAGTAGCGAGGTCTCGGCCTCGGCGACCATCCAGAGGTCGCCGGCATCGTCCGCGGCGAAGCGCCAGTGGCGCATGTCGAGGTTCTTCCTCAGCGCACGGCGGTAGACGTCCGCATGCGCACGGTCGGGCCCGCGCATGAAGAACGCCCGCATCTCGAGGGTTCGTTCACCCACGTGGGCCGCCACCGCCACGATGCCGCGCTTCACGGACGGAACCCGGATCGACCAGTCGGTCGGTCCGAGGCGCTCGGAGTCGACCCCGATCCCGTCGAGCCACACCTGCACGAGTGCCGCGCCATCGGACATGCAGGCACCGTACCGCGCCCCCCTCGTACGATGGCCGCGTGCGGATGGTCCTCCAGAGGGTGAGCCAGGCGGCGGTGTCGGTGGACGGGCGCGAGGTGTCGCGCATCGGCGCCGGCTACCTGCTGCTGGTCGGGGTGGAGGATGGGGACGACCCGGACATCGCACGGCGAATGGCCGCGAAGGTCGCGGCCCTGCGGTTGTTCCCCGGCGCCCAGGGGCGCGGCTTCGACGTGGCCCTTGCCGACGCCGGTGGGGAGGTGCTCGTGGTGAGCCAGTTCACGCTCATGGGCGACGTGCGCAAGGGCAACCGTCCGTCATGGGCCGCCGCGGCCGCGCCCGAGGCGGCCGAGCCGCTCGTGGAGGGTGTGTGCGATGCCCTTGGCGCGCTCGGCCTGGCGGTGTCGCGCGGCGTGTTCGGGGCCATGATGGAGGTGTCGCTGGTGAACGACGGACCGGTGACGCTGGTGCTCGATTCGGCCGACGTGCTGGGGCCGCGGCGCCGATAGCCGGTGATGCGGGGTGTGATAGCCTCGGCGGGCCGCTGGCAGTACACAGGTGGCACCCGGTGGAGCGGGTCGGGAGACCCGCTTTTTCTTTGGCATTTACCCAGTCCGGAGGCGGCGACGGCCGAGACGGCGACAGCGATCGAGCAGCAGGTGGAGGAGCTCCTGGCGGAGCGCCTCCCCGAGGTGGACCTCCGCGCCGTGGGCGTGGGTGGACGCGCCGGATCGGGCGTGCTCACGGTGGTCATCGACCATCCCGTGCGCGTCGATCATGAGTTGTGCGCACAGGTCACCCGGGTGCTCGACGACGCCGGTCTTCGCGACCGGTACGCGGTGGAGGTATCATCGCCCGGCCCGGAGCCGCCGCTGCGGGTCACCCGCCACTACATCGCCGCGATCGGCGAGACGGTGAAGCTGGCCGTCGAGCCCGGGAGCGTCCCGGGCGCGACCAAGTCGGTGTCGGGGACGCTCACGGACGTGAGCGACGAGGCCCTCACGGTCGACACCCCGGCGGGGGTCATCGTGGTGCCGCGCGACGCGGTGCGCCGGGGCAGGATGGTGAAGAGGAACCAATGTGGCGAGTGACGGCAGGAGCCTGAGTTGAACCGCGAGATCATCGAGGCGATCAAGCAGATCGAACGCGAGAAGGGGATCAATTCCGAGACCCTCCTCGTGGCGCTGGAGGATGCCCTCCTGGCCGCCTACCGCAAGACCCCCGGGGCTGTGGACTGGGCACGGGTGGACATCGACCGCGAGACGGGCGAGATGCAGGTGAACCAGCTGGTGCTGCCCGAGGGCGTCGAGCTGAAGACCCTTCCGCGTCCCGAGCCGGAGATCCCCGAGGGCGTCGACCCCGAGGAGTTCGAGCCGCCGCCCCCGGACATCGACTGGTCGGCATACGGCCCCGACGAGATCCGGCCGGTCAGCGTGACCACCGACAACTTCGGCCGCATCGCCGCCCAGACGGCCAAGCAGGTGATCCTGCAGCGCATCCGCGAGGCCGAGCGCGAGATGATGTACGAGGAGTACGTCGACCGCGTGGGTGAGGTCGTCAACGGCATCATCCAGCAGTCCGACCACCGCTACACGCTGGTGGACCTGGGCCGCGTGGAGGCGCTGCTGCCCGCCAGCGAGCAGGTGCCAGGCGAGCGCTACGACCACGGGGCCCGCATCAAGGCGGTCATCGTCGACGTGCGGGCATCGAACAAGGGCCCGCAGGTGATCCTGAGCCGTCGGTCCGACGAGATCATCAAGCGCCTGTTCGAGCTCGAGGTCCCCGAGATCGCCGATGGGCTCGTGGAGATCCGCAACGTGGCCAGGGAGTCCGGCTGGCGGTCGAAGATCGCCGTGGTCTCGCACGTGCAGGGCGTCGACCCGGTGGGGGCCTGCGTGGGCCCGCGCGGATCGCGCGTGCGCATGGTGGTATCCGAGCTGCGCGGCGAGAAGATCGACATCATCCCGTTCAACGACGAGCCGGCGCGCTACGTGGCCAAGGCGCTCTCGCCTGCCCGCGTGCGCGAGGTCATCGTCGACGACGAGGCCCGCCAGGCCACGGTGATCGTGCCCGACGACCAGCTGTCGCTGGCGATCGGCAAGGAGGGCATGAATGCCCGCCTGGCCGCCCGCCTCACCGGGTGGCGCATCGACATCAAGAGCGAGTCGACGTTCGCGTCCGAGGAGGAGGGCGACGAGTTCTCCGACGAGCTCGAGGGCGGCGTGCAGCGCTGCATGCACATCCTCCAGAGCGGTCGCCGGTGCCCGAACGCCGTCGTGCCGGGCACCCGCCACTGCGCGCTCCCCGGCCACGATCAGCCGCAGCCGAACCCGCCGCCGCCGCCATCAGCGGATTCCGGCGACGGCGATTCCGCCGGCACGCCTGAGGCAGATGCCGACGCGCAGGCCGAGGCCGAGGCCGAGGTCGTGGTCGAAGCGGTCGCCGAGGCCGAGTCGGACGCCGTGGCCGAAGCGGAGGCCGAGGCAGTTGGGGAAGCGGTTGCCGAGGAGGTCGCCGTGCCGGTCGATGGCGTTGCGGACGGGGAGGCGACGGACGAGTGATGCCGCGCGTGCCATCCGTCACGTGCC
>JAFMJQ010000108.1 GCA_017853415.1 Thermoleophilia bacterium
GAGAGCCCCGACACCATCGAGGACGTCTACGAGCCCTTCCTGCTGCAGCAGGGTCTTCTGGCACGCACTCCCCGTGGCCGCGTGGCCACCGCGCGTGCCTACGTGCACCTGGGTCTCGAGGTGCCGCGCGAGGTACGGGCCCACCCGGGTGACCAGGACGCGTTGTTCGGCGACGAGCCGGGCGCGGCCTGGGGCAGGGTGCCCTAGGCCGCGCCCGGCGTCGCCCCTGCGGGGCTACTTCTTCTGCGCGAAGGTCATCTCGATGTTCACGCCCGCGGGGATCGACTCCACCGAGTTCAGGGTGAACTGGTAGATCGACCCGCCGGTGGTGAAGGTGCCATCCGAGATCGAGTACGACCCCTCGTACTGCGGGTCGTCCACGGTGACCTTGGGCTCACTCATGTTGGTGCCGGTGAGCTCGATCTGCACGGTCTTGTTGCTGGCGCCACCGCCGATCGGCACCTTGGCCGAGCAGGCCTCCTCGGCGCCGATGCAGGGGATGGCCTTCGAGGCCGTCGTGGGGGTGGTGGCCGTGGTGTCGGTGCTGGCCGCGGCGGTGTCCGCCGCCGTGGACGCGGTGTCCGACGAGCTTCCGCAGCCGGCCAGGGCCAGTGCCCCGGCGCCGAGGCCGATGGCTGCGAGGGTGACGACGCGATTGCGAATCATGGGTTGCCTCCTGTGGGGGCCGCGGACGCCGCGGCCGCGCTCTGCGGGCGCTTCGACCCCAGCACCTCGTGGTAGATGGCCTCGATGCGGTCGGTGACCCGGGGCCAGTCGAACTCCTGCTCGACGGCGATTCGCCCGCGCCGCCCGATGTCCTGCGCGCGGGCGGGGTCGTCGAGCACCTCGGCGATGCCGCGGGCGAGCTCCGCGGGGTCGTGCGGCGCCACGAACCGTCCGGGGACGTCACCCCTGATCACCTGGCGGAATCCCACGTTGTCGGCGGCCACCACCGGCGTGCCGCTGGCAAGGGCCTCGA
The DNA here is from genome assembly GCA_017853415.1 of Thermoleophilia bacterium. GTDB lineage: Bacteria > Actinomycetota > Thermoleophilia > Miltoncostaeales > Miltoncostaeaceae > SYFI01. Next base: position 980 of record JAFMJQ010000108.1, read on the forward strand.
GCAGCACCACGCCGAACGAGGCCAGCACGCACGGGGCGGCCATGACATCTGCCTCGCGGTAGTAGCGGGGGCGCTCCTCGTTGAGCAGTCCGAGCCATTCCACGCGGTCCCAGACGTCGAGTGACTTCGCCTTGCGCTCGTACACCGGCCGCGCGGGGCCGTCGCCGATCACCTGCACCGTGAAGTCGCGGCCCTCGCGCTTGAGGATGGCCGCGGCCTCCAGGAGGTCGGCAAGGGCGTTGCGCGGGTCGAAGCGACCCACGAAGAGGATGCGCGGCCGGCCGGCCGGGCGCTGCTCGCCGGTGGCCAGGGGCCGGTAGAGCGAGCAGTCGATTCCGTTGGGCACGACATCCCACTCGCCCGGGAAGTAGTCGCCGAGCGCCGCGATGCAGGCTTCTGACACCGCGATGCGCCGGTCGAGCCGCGCGAGCGAATTGCGCACGTAGGTGCCGATGCGGTCGTAGAGCCAGTGGCCCTCGTCGAAGTAAGTGTGGAAGGTGCCGACGGTGCACGGCGCGGTGGACACCCGCAGCACGCCCATCGGCAGCGTGGGGGACGCCAGGCCCTGTGCATGCACCACGTCCATGCCGCGTATCGCCCGGGCGATCTGGTGCTTGATGCCCAGCCCCACCGTGAGGCGGGCGATCGAGCCGTTGGCCACCACCGGGATCGACTTGCCGATGCGGGTGGTGCGGTAGCCGTGCACGCGGTGCGCCTCGCGGTCGAGCTCGGCCACCTCGGCCGATTCGCCCACGTTGCCGGTGACGACGGTGACGTCGTGGCCACGCTGCGCGAGCTCGCGCGAGAGGAAGTGCACGTGCTCGCTCACGCCCCCCAGGATGGGGTAGGCGTACTCGGTGACCATCGCGATGGACAGGTGCCTCACGGGCGGCCACCGTACCACGCGCATCGGGGTGCCCCGATCGGCCCGGGCCGGCGAACGCGCTGCTAGCCTGCGCGCGTCCCGAACCCCATTCCGGAGGCCGGATCCCGCATGTCATCTGCGGTCCTTCTGCCCGTCTACATCATCATCTTCGTGGCGCTCATCTACTTCGTGGGCATCCGCCCGCAGCAGAAGCGTCGTCGCGAGATGGAGGAACTCTCCCGCACGCTCCAGCCGGGTGACGAGGTGCTCACGACCTCGGGCATCTACGGCATCGTCTCCGAGGTGGAGGATGGCGGAACCATCATCCTGCAGGTGGCGGAGGACGTGGACATCCGCATCTCGCAGCAGGCGGTGGCACGCAAGACGAGCCCCGAGGCGGACGCCGCGGCGGCCGCCGAGTAGGCGAGCAGTCATCCCCATCCGCATGACCGGGGCCCGCCGGTGAGTACCCGCCGCCGTTCGTTCCTCTTCCTGCTGGTCGTCATCGGCCTCGTGTGCGCCTCCATCGTGGTGGTGGCCAGCCGACCGACCGTGCTCGGCCTCGACCTGCAGGGCGGCGTCGAGGTGGTGCTGCAGGGCAAGCCCACCCCGGACTCCCAGGTGAACAAGGAGGCCATCGAGCGTTCGGTCGATGTCATCCGCAACCGCGTCGACTCCTTCGGCGTATCGGAGCCGGAGATCCAGACCCAGGGCGATGACCAGATCGTGGTCTCGCTCGCGGGCGCGAAGAACCCCGACCAGGTGGTCGAGGACCTCATCAAGCCGGCGCAGCTGGTGTTCACCGATTACCAGGCCAACTTCGTGGCCCAGGACCCCAGCCTCTGGAAGATGACCCAGAAGGCCCAGAACACCACGCCGCGCCCGCCGGTGGAGGGCCAGGCCTCGTACTACCTGTTCAAGAAGAACGCCGCGCACGACCTGGTGGCCGGCCCGGACTACGAGAAGGCCTCGCTGCTTCAGGACTACGGCGGCAAGGTGCCCGCCGGCATGGAGCTCGTGACGGTGCCCAAGGGCCTCATCATCTACTCCGATCGCCAGCAGCTCGATCCGTCGAAGCCCGACAGCCCATCACGCACGGTGTACGTGCTCATGCAGGACAAGCCCGCGCTGAGCGGCCGTGACATCACGTCGGCCGCCCAGAGCTTCGACTCGGGTTCCACCGGCGGGAACCAGGAACCCATCGTCACGATGCAGTTCACGGACAAGGGCTCCCAGGCGTTCCAGGACGTCACGCGCGACCTCGCCCAACGCGGCGCCCTGCGGCAGGAGCTCCAGAGCTTCGCCATCGTCCTCGACGGCAAGATCATCAGCAACCCGACCGTCGACTACCGCCAGTACCCGAACGGCATCAGCGGCAACAACGGCGCCCAGATCTCGGGCAACTTCACCACCGAGTCGGCCCGCACGCTGGCCGACCAGCTGAACTCGGGTGCCATCCCGATCAGGCTCGACGTCATCAGCCAGAAGCAGGTGTCGGCCACGCTCGGCGAGGAGTCGCTGCGCCAGGGCCTCATCGCGGCGCTCGCGGGCCTGCTCGTGGTCATCATCTTCCTGATCGTCTACTACCGCCTGCTGGGCGTGATCGCCGCGGGCGCGCTGGTGATCTACGCGCTGTTCTACCTGGCCGTGGCGGTGCTGGTGCCGATCACCCTCACGCTCCCCGGTATCGCCGGCGCCATCCTCACGATCGGCGTCGCCGCCGATGCCAACGTGGTGATCTTCGAACGAATACGCGAGGAGGCCCGGGCGGGGCGCAACGCCAAGTCGGCGATCCTCACGGGGTACTCGAAGGGCATCAGCGCCATCATCGACGCCAATGTCGTGACGTTCCTCACGGCGGCGATCCTCTTCCTGTTCAGCACCGCGGGTCCCAAGGGCTTCGCGTTCACCCTGATGGTGGGCGTGCTCATCTCGCTGTTCACGGCGGTGCTCGTCACGCGCGTGGTCATCGAGATGCTGGCCGGGACCAAGGTGTTCCAGAACGAGAAGGCGATGGGCCTCACGGCCCGCGAGCCGCGCTGGAAGTTCGACTTCGTCGGCAAGTGGCGCATGTGGCTGGCGATCTCGTTCGTGCCGCTGGCCATCGGCGCGGCGTTCATCGGCATCAAGGGCCTCAACCTCGGCCTCGACTTCAACAGCGGCACGCGCATCGCCGTGGCCTTCGAGGCCAAGCAGCCCACCGAGGGCCAGGTGCGCGCGGTGCTGGCGCAGGAGGGATTCCCCGAGGCCAAGATCCAGCAGACCACCGACTCGGCCACGGGCAGCGCCGGGTTCCAGATCCAGACGCCCACCCTGCAGCCGAAGCAGCTGAACGAGCTCAAGCGCAACCTCGAGCAGCAGGTGGGCACGATCGACGAGCGCACCTACCTGGTGGAGACCGTCGGGCCCACCTTCGGGCGCCAGGTGGTGGAACGGGCGGGGTGGGCGATCCTGCTCTCGTTCGCGGTCATCATCCTCTACCTGACCATCCGGTTCGAGTACCGGTTGGCGCTACCGGCCCTGCTGTCGGTGATCCACGACGTCTGGTTGGCCATCGCCATCTACTCCATCGTGGGGTACGAGGTGACCAGCGCCACCGTGGCCGCCCTGCTGACGATCCTCGGATACTCGCTGTACGACGTGGTGGTGGTGTTCGACCGCATTCGCGAGAACGCCCCGCTCATGCGAAATGCGCGCTACAAGGACGTGGTCAACCGCTCGGTGCACGAGACGCTGACGCGTTCGATCATCACCGGCATGACCGCCGTGTTCCCGGTGTTGATGCTGTTCATCTTCGGCGGGGACACCCTGCGCAGCTTCTCGTTCGCCCTGCTCGTGGGCCTCCTCACCGGTGGCGTGTCGTCAATCCTCATCGCCGCCCCGCTTGCGGCGATCTGGAAGGAGCACCAGCCCGAGGGCCGCAAGCGGGCCACCAAGGCCCGCAAGCGCGCGGCGCGCGAGTCGGCGGCCGAGTACGACTCGGACGTCGCCGATCTCGACGTGCTGGCCCGTGCCGAGGCGGCGCTCTCGGATGAGGCGGCGGTGCCGAGCCTCATGCGTGATGACGAACCCGATGAGGTGAGCGCGGCCGCCGAGCC
>JAFMJQ010000026.1 GCA_017853415.1 Thermoleophilia bacterium
CGGCGGGCTTCTTCTCGGCCGCAGGCGCCTTCGCGGCCGGCTTCTTGGCCGCCGGCTTCTTCGCCGCGGGCTTCCTGGCCGGGGCCTTCTCGGCGGCCGGCGCGTCGGCCTTCGCCTCGGCGGCCTCGCGCTTCTCGGCCTCCTCGGGCGAGATCTCCTTGGCGCTGTCCACGATCAGGTCGACGGCGCGCTCGATGCGCAGGTCCTCGCGCAGGCTGTCCCAGCCGCCCGCCTTGCGCAGCGCGCTGAGCAGCTCATTGGCGTCGCGCCCGGCCTCCGCGGCATCGGAGCGCACGCGCGCCTCGATCTCCTCGTCGCTCAGCGTGATGCCCTCGGCGTCGGCGATGGCCTCCACCACGAGCTCGCGGCGGATCGACAGCTCGGCGTCGGTGCGCAGGCCCTCGCGGGCGGCCTCAAGGGTCTGGCCCTGCATGGCGAGGTACTGCTCGAGGGTGATCCCCTGGGGCAGCTGGTGCGAGGTGTCGTGCAGGATCTCCTCCACGCGGCGCTCCACCATGGCCTCGGGCACCGTGAACTCGGCACCCGCGACGGCGGCGTCGATCACGCGGCGGCGGTAGCGCTCCTGCACCGCGCGCTCGGTGGCGGCGGCAAGGCGCTGCTCGATCTCCTGCCGCAGCTCGTCGGCCGACGCGAAGCCCACGGTCTCGGCGAGGGCGTCGTCCACCTCGGGCAGCACCTTCTCCTGCACCTTCTGGACGGTGATGCTGTACGCCACGGTCTTGCCGCGGATCTCCTCGGGGGCGTCCTCGGGGTAGAGCACGTCGAACGACACGGTGTCCCCGGCCTTCGTGCCATCGAGGGCGGTGGTGAACTCGGGGAGGATGCGGTCGGTGCCGAGCTCCACGAGCTGGTCGCGCGACTGGGCCTGGGGAAGGTCCTCGCCGTCGAGCGTGCCGTCGATGTCGGCCACCACGAAGTCGCCGATCGCGGCCGCGCCGTCCTTGTCCTCAAGGCGTGCGCCCTGCTCGCGAATGCGGTCGAGCTCCTCCTGCACGGCGTCCTCGGGGGTCTCGGCGGGCTCCTTCATGACCTCGAGGCCCTTGTAGGGGCCGAGCTTCGGCGTGGGCGGCACCTTCACCGTCACGGCGAAGGCCACGCCCTGCTCGGTGGCGTCGCCCATGTCGAGCTCGGGCGAGTCGATCGGGTCGATGCCCGTGACGGCCAGCGCCTCGCGGTACCAGTCGTTGAGCGCGCGGTCGATGGTCTGCGCGAAGATGCCCTCGCGGCCCACGCGCTGGATGACGACCCCTGCGGGCACCTTGCCCGGGCGGAAGCCCGGGATGCGCATGCGCGCCGACGTCTCCTTGACGGTGCGGTCGAACTGCTTGCGCACCTCGTCCTCGGGCACCGAGATGTCGATGCGGACCTGGTCGTCCTCGAGGGTTGTGACTTCAGCGGCTACGGGCATGTGAACTCGCGGATCTTCGGGGTGTTCAGGAAAAGTGCGGGCGAGAGGACTCGAACCTCCACGGGTTTCCCCACCAGGTCCTAAACCTGGCGCGTCTACCGATTCCGCCACACCCGCACGAGTCGAAACAGCAGACAGGGTGAGCGATGGGACTCGAACCCACGACCGCCTGGACCACAACCAGGAGCTCTACCAGCTGAGCTACGCCCACCACGTGACCGGGCGAGCCCGGCGACGGGGGAGGATAGCGAACGCACCGCAGCGCGCTCGCCCCTGCCGCACGCACCCCCGCCGGGTGCCACAGGGGCGCCCGCCTCCCGCGCCGCGGCACGTGGGCGCCACGACGCGGGTTCCGGCGGGTTCCACCCCTGTCGGGGCGCCTAATCGATCATCTCGTAGGCCGGCAGCGTGAGGAAGTCGACGAAGTCCTCGGCGGCCGTGATCTCGCCGAAGAGCTTGGCGCCCTCGTCGTAGCGACCGGCGTCGCCGAACTGCGCCTTCACCTTCTCGAGCTCCTCGGCGAGCACCTGGTGGAACAGGGCCTCGTCGATCACGCGGCCGTCCTCGAGCGTGCCCTTGGGCGAGCGGATCCACTGCCACACCTGCGAGCGCGAGATCTCGGCGGTGGCGGCGTCCTCCATCAGGTTGTTGATGGGTACGCAGCCCACGCCCGCCAGCCAGGCCCCCAGGTACTGGATGCCCACGTTCACGTTGGTGCGCAGGCCGGCCTCGGTGATCGGGCCCTCGGGCTCGAAGTCGAGCAGCTCGGCGCCGGACACCTCGACGTCGTCGCGCAGGCGGTCCACCTGGTTGGGCTTGTCGCCCAGCACGGCGTCGAAGGCATCCATGGCGATCGGCACCAGGCCCGGGTGCGCAACCCACGTGCCGTCATGGCCGTCGCCGGCCTCGCGCTCCTTGTCGGCGCGCACCTTGGCGATGGCGGCCTCGTTGGCCTCGGGGTCGTTCTTGATCGGGATCTGCGCCGCCATGCCGCCCATGGCCTGGGCGCCGCGCTTGTGGCAGGTCTTGATGGCCAGCAGCGAGTACGCGCGCATGAACCGGCTGGTCATGGTGACCAGCGCGCGGTCGGCGAGCACGAAGTCCGGGTCGGTGCGGAACTTCTTGATGCACGAGAAGATGTAGTCCCAGCGGCCGCAGTTGAGGCCGGCCGAGTGCTCGCGCAGCTCGTAGAGGATCTCCTCCATCTCGAACGCGGCGAGGATGGTCTCGATGAGCACGCAGCCCTTGATCGTGCCCTGCGGCACGCCGAGGTCGTCCTGCGCCTTCACGAAGATGTCGTTCCAGAGGCGCGCCTCGAGGTGGCTCTCCATCTTCGGCAGGTAGAAGTACGGACCCGTGCCGCGCGAGAGCTGCTCCTTCGCGTTGTGGAAGAAGAAGAGCCCGAAGTCGAAGATGCCCGCCGACATCGGCTCGCCGTCCACGAGCACGTGCTTCTCGTTGAGATGCCACCCGCGGGGCCGCACCAGCAGCGTCGCGATCTGGTCGTTCAGCTGGTACTTCTTGCCCTCGGGCGACTCGAAGGTGATGCTGCGCCGCACGGCGTCACGCAGGTTGATCTGGCCGAGGATCGTGTTGTGCCACGTGGGCGTGTTGGAGTCCTCGAAGTCGGACATGAACATCTTCGCGCCCGAGTTGAGCGCGTTGATGACCATCTTGCGGTCGACAGGGCCCGTGATCTCCACGCGACGGTCCTGCAGGTCGGCGGGCAGCGGGGCGATCTGCCACGACGGGTCGTCGCGGATGTGCTTGGTCTCGGGGAGGAAGTCCGGGCGCTCGCCGGCCTCGAATGCCCCCTGGCGGGCGGCGCGGGCGGCCAGGAGCTCCTTGCGGCGGTCGTTGAACTCCCGCTGCAGCCCGGCTACGAACGACAGCGCCTCCGGGGTGAGGATCTCCGCCATCTCGGGGGAGACGACCTCCAGGATCTCGACGCCTTCCGGCAGCTGCAGCTCCGACATTGGTCCTCCGTGACCGTGTTCAAGGGAAGCGCGCGCCCGTTCGCGGGCGCGGATCGGGAACCCTACCGGGCCGCGACGGCCCGGTGCCACGTGCATCAGAAGTCGATGACGACCTTCAGGGCCTCTCCGGTGCGCGCCAGGCGGAACGCCTCGTCCACCTCGGCGAAGGGCACGTGGTGCGTGACGATGCCGGCGGCCCGCACCCGCCCGGCGGCCAGCAGGTCGATGGCGTCGCGGATGTCCGCAGGGCCGGCCGAGTAGGTGCTCTGGATCTCCACCTCGCGCCAGAACACCGCGCCGAGGTCGAGCGGCACCATCTCGCCGGGCGGCGTGGGCGCGAAGTACTGCACCACCCCGGCGGGGCCCGCCAGGTGCAGGGCGTCGTTCATGGCGGCGTGCACGTGCGTGCACACGATCACCTGGTCGGCCAGCCGCCCGCCAAGGGCGTTGCGCACGGCGTCGGGATCGCACGCCGGCAGCACCGTGGCACCGAGCGCGGCGGCCGCGGGCCGACGATCGGCGTTGGGCTCCACCACCACCACCCGCGCGGCGCCCAGCACCAGAGCGAGCTCGGCCTCGATCAACCCCATCGAGCCCGCGCCGACGATCACCACATGCGCGCCCTCCCCCACGCCGGCCAGGCGCTGGCCGCGCAGGATGCAGGCGAGGGGCTCGATGAGCGTGCCCGTCTCGTCGCTCATGCCATCGGGCAGCCGGTGCACGTCGAGGGCGGTGTTCTCGGCGGGCACGCGCACGTACTCGGCAAGGCCGCCGGGGTCGATGCGCGTGCGCCGGAAGGTCTCGCAGAGGGTGTCGCGCCCCCGGCGGCAGAGGTCGCACTCGAGGCAGGGCACGTGGTGGTGCACGAACACCCGGTCGCCCACGGCGAACGGCGCGCCCTCGCCCGCCGCCACGACGTCGCCAACCGGTTCATGGCCCAGCACCACCGGGGCCTTGGTGTCCTGGTACCACTCCATGAGGTCGGTACCGCAGATGCCGCACTGCCGGGTGCGGATGACGATCTCCCCCGGCCCGGAAACGGGATCGGCCATCTCCTCGATCGAGAGGCGCCCGCCCCCGTGGTAGATCGCCGCGCGCACGGCGCGACTCTACCGGGGGCAGCCACTGCCGCGCGGCTGCCCCCGGGGGAGTCACGGTCGCGCGAGGCCGCTAGTCGTTCGCGCCGTCGTCGTTGGTGTCGGTGTCGCCCGCGCCCTGCGGCTGGCCGGTGAAGCAGTTGGAGAGGCCGAGCTCCTTCGCGGCCGCCGTCTGCTTCTTCTCGAGCGCCATGGCCTGCTCGAGGTCGCTGTTCAGCTCGGTGGTGTTCACGTTGTCCGAGTCGATCGCGGTCACGAGCCTCTTGAACAGCCCGATGGAGTCCGCGCTCGTCTGCACGAGGGTGTCGTGCGCCGCCTGCAGGTCGGCCGGCGGCACGAGGGCCTTGAGCTGCGCAACCCCCTCCTCGGCGGCGGCCGTGACCTTCTTCAGGCTGGCCTCGCTCTGGGCAAGCGTGTCCGAGTCGGCGTTGTCGTCGAGCGCGCTCGCGGTGTCATCGATCTTCGTGCAGATCGCATTCGCCTTGGCCACGTACTCGGCCTTGCTGAGCGCTGCAGTGGTGGCCACGCTCTCCGCCGGCTGCTCGGCGCTGCTCGCGGTGTCGCTGCTGCTGCTGCCGCATCCGGCGAGCACGCCGGCTGCCAGCGCAATCGCGGCGACGCCGGCCGCGGTCCTCTTCATTCCACGCATCTCATGCCTCCGATGAGGGGGTTTGCCTTCACACGCGGCGCGAGTGCGCCTGCGGGGAGTCTACGTCGCCGCGTCAGCGGCGGTCGACCCCCGTTACCTCGCCCGACGACAGCGCCACCTCGTCGCCGTCGACATCGATCACCAGCCGCCCAAGGGAGTCGATGCCGCATCCGATGCCGGTGATGTCACCCGATGGCGTGCCGACGGTCACCCGGCGCGCCGCCAGGTGGTCACGCCGCCCGAAGGCGGCCACGGCACCGGCGGGCCCGTGCTCGAGCCAGGCCTCGTACCGTCGTCCGATGGCACCGAGCGCCGCGACGAGCAGGTCTCCGCGGCGGGGACGCGTGCCGAGCGCCGCCAGCGAGCCGGGCGTCCAACGCGAACCGGGCACGTCGGGCACCGGCCCCACATTGATGCCCATGCCGGCCACCGCCCACGCCACGCGCTCCTGGTCGGCTGACATCTCGCACAGGATCCCCGCCACCTTGGCATCGCCTGCGAGCACGTCGTTGGGCCACGCGATCTCAACGCCGTGCACGCCGCAGGCCCCGAGCGCATCCGCCAGGCCGAGGGCCACCACGATGGGAAGCATTCCGGCCCCCACGGGGCTCACCCTCGGCCGAAGGATGACGGTGAACATCAGCGCCTCGCCGGGGGAGTCGACCCATGCGCGCCCGCGCCTCCCCCGCCCGGCGGTCTGGTGGTCTGATCCGATCACCATGCCCTCGGGCGCACCCTCGCGCGCCAGCCGGGCGGCCTCGTCGTTGGTCGATCCGATCTCGGGCGTCCACGTGACCGGGCCGGCCAGGGGCGGGGCGAGCAGCGGCATGACCGCGGATGGCACCACGGGATCGGCCGAGGGATCGAGCACGTACCCCGCCCGGGTGGCCTCGATCGGCACCCCCGCCGCCCTCAGCGCGTCGACGTGGCGATGCACGGCGGCGCGCGAGCATCCGAGCTCACGGGCAAGCGCCCCGCCCGACACCCGCTCACCGGGACGCGCGGCGAGCGCCGCGAGGATCCTCTCGCGGCGCTCGGCCACCTCGTCACGCCCCTGTTTGCTCATGGGGACAGGCTATCCGTCGGGTGCGGGGTGTCCACGCGCCCGGCAGGATTCGAACCTGCGACCGTCCGATTAGAAGTCGGGTGCTCTATCCAGCTGAGCTACGGGCGCCAGCAGGCGCAGCGTAGCCCCCGGGGCCGCTAGGTCAGCCCCACCCCACCCTGCTCCAGCAGGTGGCGCACGTCCACGAGCATCTGCTGGTCAACATCCTTGTGCTTGGGGCGGTGCAGGAACAGCACCTCGGAGCCGAGCTTCACCTTGAACTTGCCGTTGTGCTCCTCATGCACGTCGGCCACCTGCTCGAGCAGCGATATGACCTCGCGCCACTCGACGTTGGCGTGGCCCTGGTGATCGAGGAGCTTCTCGAGGGTGGTGCGATGACGGCTGCTCAGCTCATGCGACACGGGGTGCGTTCTCCATCCGGTTGTGCGGGCGTACGGGGCGAGCCTACCGCGCCCGGGAACGACGCGGGCCCCGCCACCCGGAGGTGACGGGGCCCGCGAGGACCATCAGCGTGATCGCTGGATCAGGCGTCCGGCAGCAGCTTCGACGTGTCGATGCCGTGCTCGGTCATGATCTTGCGGAAGGTCTCGAGGATCTCCGGCGGGTACTCCGGCAGGTCCTCGTTGTCCAGCACGTGCTGGGCGCGGGCCCTGATGTTGGGGCCGAAGTCCCAGTCGTCGTCGGCCATGAGGCGCTTGATGTCCTTCTCGGGCCACGAGATCACACCCGGGTCACGGCCGAACTGCTCGGCCAGGGCGTCGATCTCCTCGAAGCGGCCCGGAGTCGGGGCCTGCTCCTGGAAGAAGCCGATCTCCTTGAGGGCGTCCTCCAGGCCGTCCGCCATCTTGCGCGGCTTGCCCATCTCCTCGTTGTTGAAGAGGGCCTCGAACTTGAGGCGCACGCGCTGGCCACCGGCGGCCATGTCCTCGAGGGGGTAGCCGACGGCGTGGCCCCACGTGAACGAGTAGTGCGACGGAAGGCCGAACGCCTTCTGGATGCCACCGGGCTTGCGACCGAACGCGATGAGGATCGAGCCGACGCCCATGGCCTGGCCGGCGAGCATGGCCTGGGACACGTGCTGGCCGGTCTCGAAGCGAAGGAGGTCGTCCGTGCGCTCCACCGGGAAGCTCATGAGACGCGGAATCGTCTGCGTCATCGAGAACTCGTAGTTCCAGCCGTGGTACCTGGTGAGGGCACCCGACAGGGCGAGGGTCGAGAGACCGTCGATGGCGCGGCCGTACCAGGCGTTCAGGTTGGTGAACCAGAAGATCAGGTGCGACGACTGGTTGATGATCTGCACGTTGAAGCCGGAGACGCACTCCTCGATCTCGTCCCAGAGGTCCGAGTCCTTGGTGACGACGACAGCCTCGGTGCAGTTGATGTTGCCCTGGCACGACGCGATGCGCGCCGCGTTGAGCATGATGTCGATCTTGTAGTCCTCGACCGTCCTGTTGGGGTCGTAGTACCGGTAGCTGCGGCGGTTGCCGATCGTCTGAAGAGTCGGCAGGTCCGGGATGTCAGAGGCTTTCACGGCCATCGAACGTATCTCCCTGTGGGTCAGCTGGCAGGTGGAAAAAGGTGCGTTCGTAACGCGATGGGAGGAATGTACACACGCACGCAGGTCGTTGCAGGGGGAACCAACATGAACGGTCGTCAGGTGCTTCACGGGCGCTTCGACATGCGGTTCGCCGGGCGGGCGCGAGCGGCGGCTGTCTACCCTGCCGCCCATGCCGAAACTTCTCTTTGTCACAGTTCCCACCGACGAAGTCCTCAACAAGGAGGGGAAGGTCCGCTTCCCCGGCACTGAGGTCGCCGTCCAGAAGCTCGCCGAGGCCGGCTGGGATGTCGAGATCATCGATCCCCTCTGGCCCGGACCCCTCAAGCGGTGCGAGGAGGGCGGCATCGACGCCGTCCTGGTGTCGTGCTTCAAGGCTGTTCCGCGCTCGCGCGACGCCGCCTCGACGCTTGCCCGCAAGATCCCTGACTTGCCGATCTACGTGGTGGGCGTGCTGCAGAAGGATGAGACCTTCCGCACCATGGCCCCCACCGTCGGCGTGCTGCGCAACATCGGGGAGCTCCCGCAGGGCTAGAGCCCTCGGGGCCGAATAAGGCCCGGCCGGCGGTTCATCCGAGCCGCCGGCCGAATCTTCTTCGCTTTCGATGCGCGCTCTCATCGCCATCGGCGCCGTGGCCCTCATCGGGCTCACGGCCCTCGGTCCGGCGGCCTCTGCCCCCGGGTCCGATTCCGCGCGCGAGCGCATCAGGTCGCTCGAGCAGAAGGTGCTGGAAGCCGACGGCGCGATACGCGCCGCCCGTGCGGCCGAGCGCCGGGCAGCCGAGCGACTCGCCGCCGCGCAGAGGCGCCTCGTCAGCGCATCCGATCGGCTCGAGCAGCGAGCCGGGGCGCACCGCGCGGGCCAGGCCGTGCTGGCCACGCGCCTGCGCGACATCTATCGCGAGGGCGAGACCGACCCGCTGGTGACGCTGCTGCTCTCGGGCAACGGGCTCGCGGCGCTGGCGTCGCAGCAGGCCATGGCCGAGCGCAGCGCCCGCGAGGACGCCCGCCTGGTGGCCCGCCTGCGCGCCGACCGCCGCGAGGTGGCGCTCATCGAGAGGGCCCGCAGCCGTGAGGAGGCCGTGGCGCGCGAGGCGCGCGACGACGCCGCCGGGCACCGGGCCGACCTCCAGGGCCTGCGCGCCACGCGCGCGGCCGCGCTGGCGAAGGCCCGGCGTGCGCTGGTGCGCATCGAGGCCCGCGAGCGCGCGGCCGATCGTCGCGCCGACCGTGGTGCCACGGCACCCATCGCGCCGGGCGCCACCACGGCGACCACCCCGCGAAACGGCAGGTGGCCCGCCGTTGCGGGTGGCCCCTCGCGCGCCGTGCTCGAGCGCATCGCCTGGTGCGAGTCGCGCGGCAACCCGCAGTCGATCGGCGGGGGCGGCCAGTTCCGCGGCAAGTACCAGTTCATGCAGTCCACCTGGGAGGCCATGGGCGGCACGGGCGACCCCGCCGCGGCATCCGAGGCCGAGCAGGACTACCGCGCCGCGCTGCTGTTCGTGAAGTGGGGCCCCGGCCAGTGGCCGGTGTGCGCCGCCTTCGCCCGCTAGGAGACCCCACCGCTGCGTCCGGCGCAGTGCCGGTGCGCGCCGTGCCCGGCGCTCAGAGGTGGGCGATCGTGGCGCCGTCCCCGCCCTCGTTCGCCGGGGCGAGCTCATACGACTTCACGAGCGGATGGGCCCGAAGCTCCTCCCCCACCGACTCCCTCAGGGCGCCGGTGCCGCGCCCGTGGATCACCCGCACCGCCTCGATGCCGGCCTGGGCGGCCATGTCGATGTGATCACGCACCGCCCGGCGTGCGGCCTCGGCCCGCTGGCCGCGCACGTCCACCTCGGGTGAGATCGCCTCGAGCACCGGGCGGGCCTCGGCCACGGGCGGGGGCGCCGCCGTGGCGGCCGGGGTGCGATCGGGGGCAAGGCGCGCGAGGGGCACCCGCACCCGGGCCGACGGGCCCTGCAACTCGGCCTCATCCCCCTCGATGGCGATGACGATTCCCCGCACGCCGAGGGCCACGTCGACCGCGTGCTCCCCCACCTCGGGGGTGCGCTCGGGCGCGGCCGGGGCGCTCATGGCGGTGAGGCGGTCGGCGGCCTGGCGCGCGACATCGGATGCCGCGCCCAGCCGGCGGTCGCGCTCCTTCTGGCGATCCACGGAGCGGCGATCCCTGTCCTCGAGCTTGCGCCCGGCGGCGATCTCGCGGCGCAGCTCGGCCAGGTCGCGGCGAAGTTCCTCGAGTTCGGCCTCGGCCTCTGCCCGCATGCGGGCGCGCTCCTCGTCGGCCCGGGCACGCAGCTTCTCGCGCTGGCGCTCGGCCTCGCGACGCTCGCGCTCGGCCAGGGCGCGGGCCTCGGCGGCCTCGGCACGATCGCGCTCGGCTTCGGCGCGTGCCCGCTCGGCATCCTCGGTGAGTCCCGCGAGCGCGGCGCGCTCTGCGCCCAGGGCCTCGCGCGCCCGCTCCAGCACGCCCGCGGGCATGCCGAGCCGCTCGGCGATGCCGATTGCGTGCGACCCTCCGGGGTCGCCGATGGCCAGCCGGTACGTGGGCGCCAGGGTGTCGGGATCAAGGCCCACGGCGGCGTTGGCCGCTCCCGGCGTCTGCACCGCCCACGACTTGACCTCGGGCGAGTGCGTGGTGGCCAGCACCAGCGACCCGCGGTCGACGAGCTCCCCCAGCACGGCCTGTGCGATCGCCGCACCCTCCGATGGGTCGGTGCCGGCGCCCACCTCGTCGAGCAGCACAAGCGACCGCGAGCCGGCCTCGTCGAGCACGCCCACCAGCGTGCGCACGTGCGCCGAGAACGTGGACAGGCTCTCGGCGATCGACTGCTCATCCCCGATGTCCGCCAGCACGGTGTCGAACACCGGCAGGCGCACCGACGCCGCGGGGGGCTCGAGCCCGCACTGGTGCAGCAGGGCGAACAGCCCGAGGGTCTTCAGCGACACCGTCTTGCCGCCGGTGTTGGGCCCGCTCACCACCAGCGCGCGGGTGGACCTCAGGTCGAGGCTGATGGGCACTGCCGTGGTGGGGTCGAGCAGCGGATGCCGGGCGTCCACCAGCATGGGCTCGCCCTCCTCCACGGGCGCGCCGCGCCATGCACGCGAGAGCGACGCCCGCGCCAGGCGCAGGTCGATCTCGGCAAGGGCCTCCACGGCCGTGTCGATGGCGTGGCCGTGCTCGTCCACCAGCGCGCGCAGCGCGGCCAGCACCGCCGCGAGTTCCTCGCGCTCCCGCGCCTGCGCCTCGCGCACGCGGTTGCTGGCCTCCACCACCGGCAGGGGCTCCACGAACAGCGTTGCGCCCGAATCGGAGCTGTCGTGGACGATTCCCGGCACGGCCGAGCGCGACGAGGCCTTCACCGCGAGCACCGGGCGTCCGGCGCGCTCGGTGATGAACCCCTCCTGCAGGTGCGCCTTCACGGCCTGCGCCACCTCCCGCAGGGCGTCCTGCGCCTGGCGCCGCAGTTCGGCCACATCGCGCCGGGCACGCGCCAGCCCGGGCGAGGCGTCGTCGCGAATGCCCCCGCGGCCGTCGAGCGCCGCGTCCAGCTGCCCGGCCACCCGCGCCATGGCCGCGGCGTCGACGAGGTCGGCCACATCGGCCATGAGCGGCACGTCCTCGGCATGCTCCATCACGGCCTCGCGAACCTCCGCCGCCACCTCGGCGGTTGCGCGCACCCGCTCGAAGGCCGTGATCTCCATCGGGGCCCCACGCCGGGCATCGCCGACGTCGTCGCGCACGTCATGCGCGCCACCCGGGCCCGACACCGCGCGCTCCCACAGCACGCCGGCCTCGCGTGTGACCTCGCGCAGGCGCGCGACCTCGCGGGGGTCGGACGAGGGCTCGAGGGCGCGCGCGAGCGCCGCGCCGCCCTCGAATGCCGCCATTCCGGCAAGGCGCTCGCGGATGGCGGGCAGCTCCAGCAGTTCGATCGCGTGGGAATCCACGCGCCTATGGTGCCGCCTCCGGCCGCCGGGCGTCGTTCCTGTGGTAGGAACCCCCCATGCCCGAAGCACCCGTGCCCCAGGCCATCGCCGACTTCCTCGACCGGCCCAACCTCTGCGTGATGGCCGTGCTGCGGCCCAACGGATCGCCCCACACGACCGCCATCTGGTACCGCTGGCTGGGCGACGACCGCCTGCTGGTGAACATGGACGACGTGCGCCCGCGCCTCATCTGGCTGCGCCGCGACGGCCGCGTGGCCTTCACCTGCATCGACCCGGAGACCTTCTACCGCCAGGTGAGCCTGATGGGCGAGGTGGAGGAGATCTACGAGGACGTCGACCGCGCGGACATCGACGCGCTCAGCAACCTCTACACCGGCAAGCCCTACCCGCGCACGGCGCACCCGCGAATCTCGGTGCGCATCCGCGTTGATCGCTGGCACGGGTGGGACCGCAGCCCGTCGGAGGCCGAGAGCCCCGACAGGCCCCGCCTGCCCGTGTGAGCAGGAAACCGGCGGCGGCCCGCTAACGTCTCATCGTCGATCGGCATCCCGCCGGTCGAGAGGTCGGCTTCCTTGGGTCCCGCCACATGTGCGGTTCGGGTGAGCAGTGCCTCCCCAACCGCACCACGCCCCCACGGCGCGTGCACTCAGAGGAGAAGTTGATGTCACAGCAGTCGTTCGCCGATCTCGGCGTATCGAGCGCGGTATGCCGCGCCCTCGAGGAGGGTGGCTTCACCGCACCCTTCGCCATCCAGACCAAGGTGATCGGCGACGTCCTCGCCGGTCGCGACGTGCTGGCCAAGTCACCCACCGGCTCGGGCAAGACGCTCGCCTTCATGGTGCCGCTGATCGATCGCACGTCGGCCGAGGCGCCCCGCCCGGCCGCGCTCGTGCTGGCGCCCACCCGTGAGCTGGCCACCCAGATCGTGGAATCCACCTACGCCATCGCCCACGCACGCGCGCTGAAGATCTGCGCGGTCTATGGCGGCGTGGGGCTCGAGAAGCAGGCCCGCGAGGCCGCCAAGGCGCACATCGTGGTGGCCACGCCCGGTCGCCTCGAGGACCTCCTCGCCCGCGGCGCGTTCTCGATGAAGAACGTGCGCATCCTGGTGCTCGACGAGGCCGACCGCATGCTCGACATGGGCTTCCGCCCCGCGGTGGACCGCATCGTGGCCAAGTGCCCGGGTGATCGGCAGACGCTGTTCTTCTCGGCCACCCTCGACGGCGACGCCGGCGTGATCGCCGCGCGCTACACGCATGACGCGGTGCGGCACGAGCACGAGCCGCCCGCCCGCAGGGCCCCGGCCATCGAGCATCGGTTCATCCGCGCCGAGCGCGACGAGCGCCTCGACCGCCTCGTGGACGAGATCGGCGCCGGGGGCGACCTGAACCTGGTGTTCGTGCGCACCAAGCACGGTGCCGACCGCCTGGTGCGCCACCTGAAGAAGAGGAACGTGCACGCCGTGGCCATGCACGGCGACAGGAGCCAGCGCCAGCGCGAGCGGGCCCTGGCCGACTTCGAGGCCGGCCGGGTGACCACCCTGGTGGCCACGGACGTCGCGGCTCGGGGCATCCACGTGGACAACGTGGCCAAGGTCATCAACTTCGACCCGCCCGGGGCGGCCGAGGACTACGTGCACCGCACGGGCCGCACCGGCCGCGCGGGCGACACCGGCGTGGCCGTCACCTTCGTGGGCGGCGAGCAGGTGGACGACATGCGCACGATGGCCCGCGTCCTCAAGCTGGAGAGCCAGTTCAGCGAGGTCGCCGGGCCGGCCCCGCAGAAGACGCAGCACCGTGCGCCGCGCGGCGGCGGTGCGGGCCCGAAGACGGGCCGGCGGCCCGGCCGATCGGGGCAGGGTCGGCCCGGTGGCGAGGCCGGCGGTGGGACGCCCGCGCGGTCGCGCCGCAGGCGTCGCAGCGCCTGAACACAGCGGCCCGGGCGCGCCGCGGTGGCGGCGTGCCCGGGCGCAGCATCAGTTCACGGGGGTACTGCGCACCACCGTGTGGCCGGCGGGGAAGGCGCTGCCGCCCAGCAGGTTGGTCCACAGCGAGCCGGAGGCCAGCGACATTGCGCTGGCGCCATTGCCGCACGACGCGCCGGTGGTCGTCCTGAGGTTCACCGAATGCGATGACGTGCTGAACCGGTACAGCTGGCACTGCTGCGAGAGCATCCAGATGCCCCCGAGGCCCGCCGCAACGGCGCGGCCGTTGAAGATGGTCGAGCCGGGCGGGATGGCCTGCGCGTAGCGGGCCAACTGCTTGTAGGTGCTGGTGGAGAACTTGTAGACGTACTTCTGGGTGAAGATCCACATGGCCCCACCGGACGCCACGAGGCCGAACGGGGCACCCGCGAGCGCCGCCGACCCGCTCAGCGCCTTGCCGCTCGACGTGCTGTAGGCGCGCACCGCGTAGTTGGGGCTGCTCGACAGCACCCAGACGGCGCTGCCGGACAGCGCCAGGTTGCGCGGCGTGTTGCTGACGGGGAACGACATCAGCACCTTGCCGTTCGACGACGACACCTTCTGCACCACGCGGTAGTCGGCGTTGCCCACCCACACGGTGGACCCCGACACCGTGATGACCGACGACATGCCCGAGGCGTACTTCTTGGACGTGGGCGCGGCCACCCTCACCTTGGCGACGCCGGTCGAGGTGAACCCGGTGGCCCGATCGGGAGTGGACACCCACAGGTAGTTGCCCGCCTGCGCCGCCCACTGCGCGTTGCTGACCGTGGCCGCGTAGCCGACGGTCTGGTTGGTGTCGGGATCGATGCGCACCAGGCCGTTGCCCGACATCGCCCACACGTAGCCGAACCCGGTTCCGACCCCCGAGGTCGCGACGCCGCAGTAGGTGCCCGATGGCTGTGCACCGTTCGACGTGGGGGTGGTGTCGCCGTTGGTGGCGCTGATGGCCAGCCAGGTGAGTGCGCCGTCGGGGGTGGTACCGGAGGTCGGCAGGCCGGCCGGGTTGTTGCACGTCCCGGGCTGCGCCGACGCGATCGACGGGACGACGAGCGCGGCGCCGATGACGGCGGCGGCGAACACGCGGGAGGATTTCATGGAAGTCCCTTCAGCCCGGGCTCCGCGCCGGGGCAACGCTGGGCATCGAACACGTCAGGCCCGCGGGTGGGGATGTCACCGGTCGCCACGCGGGGGCACATCGGGACGGCGGGATTTGAACCCGCGACCCCCTGCTCCCAAAGCAGGTGCGCTACCAAGCTGCGCCACGTCCCGTCGCGGCCGAGGCTACCAGCACCCCCCGCGCCGACGGCGGGCGGGGAGTGCCGGCTACCGGAAGGGCGCGAGCCACGCCGACCAGCGCCGGCGCAGCGCGAGGAAGGCCACCCCGACGAGGATGACCACGGCGCCCGACACCAGGAAGAAGCCCCCGAAGCCGAGGGGCTCCACGAGCCGGGCGGTCTGCCCCCCGAGCGCGCCGCCCAGTGCGGCGGCCAGGTACCAGAGACCGAGCAGCTGACCGGTGAGCCCGGGCGGGGCGATCTCGGTGGTGGTGGACAGCGCGATGGGCACGATGAACAGCTCGGCCCACGTGAGGATGAGGAAGGTGAGCAGCACCCAGCCCAGCGCCGACGACCGGCCGTCCTGCGCCGCGAACCCCGGGGCCGCGAGCACCAGGAAGCTGAAGCCCACCCCCACGATGGCGATGGCGGCCTTGGTGGGCGTGCTCGGTGCCCTCCGACCCAGCCACGTCCACAGCACGGCGAACACCGGCGCGAAGATCACCACGAGCACCGGGTTGATGGACAGCAGCCAGCTGGTGGGCATGGTGAACGATCCGATGCCGCGCTGTACCCAGTCCTGCGTGAACTCCGTGATGGTCGATCCCGCCTGCGACGAGAGCACGAAGTAGACGACGCTGGCGATGAAGAGCAGCAGGAATGCCTTGAGGTGCCGGTGCTCCACCGGTGATGTCTTCACCCGGCGCAGCAGCACCCAGAAGGCCGCCACGGCCACCAGGGCCACCATGGCGGTGACCAACGCCGACACCACGGCCGCCGTGAACCCGAGCATGCCGATGGCCACGGCAAACACCGCGATGATCACCAGCAGCGCGCCGCCGCCGACGGTGAACGCCATGCGGCGCTGGTCGGCGCTGGCGGGCTGCGGCACGGCCTTCCCCACCTCGCCAAGCCGCGTGCGCGCAATGGCGTACTGCGCGAGCCCCAGCACCATGCCGATGCCCGCCACCGAGAACGCCAGCCGGTACGAGTAGGTGGTGGCAAGCCACCCGCAGATGATCGGCGCGGCGAACGCGCCCACGTTGATGCCGAAGTAGAACAGCGAGAACCCGCCGTCGCGCCGGGGATCGTCGTCGTCGTAGAGCAGGCCGAGGGTGGTGGAGATGTTGGGCTTCAGCAGCCCCGTGCCCGCGGCGATCACCAGCAGCCCGAACCAGAAGAGGGCGACGCCCGGGATGAGCAGCACGAAGTGCCCGATGGCGATGAGCATCCCGCCCACCACGAACGCCCGGCGCGGCCCGATGAGGCGATCGCCCAGCCAGCCGCCGAGGAGCGGCGCGGCCAGCACCAGCGCGGAGTACACCCCGAACAGCGCCGCCGCATCGGCCTCGGTGAAGCCCTCGCCCGGCCCCGGGGGGAACCCCGACGTCTCGGGCTCGATGAGGAACAGCACCAGCAGCGACACCATGCCGTAGTACGAGAAGCGTTCCCACATCTCGACCATGGCGAGGGTGACGACGCCCCGGGGTTGGCGACGGCGCTCGGGCACCGCCCAACTATGCCAGCGGGCGGGCGTAGGATCGACGCCATGACCGACCCCCGCATCGTGCTCACCACCGGCGCATCGCGCGGCACCCGACGCCGGGCCGCCCGTCACCCGGACGCCGCGGGCTGACGCACCCTCCGTGACGGGACTGCTCCTGGCCGTGGCGGCCAGCATCGGCTGGGGCACCACGGGCATGCTCGCCGGGCGCGCGAGCAGGCGGCTGCCGCCGCTGCACGTGGCCATGGCGCTCGAGTGGAGCGGCCTCGCGATGATCGCCCTGGTGCTGCTGGTGCTGCACCCGGCTCCGGGATCGGGCGGCGACCTGCTCATCGCCCTGGGGGCCGGGGTGGCGGGCGCGCTGGGCAACGTGCTCATCTACGCCGCGCTGTCGGTGGGCGCCATGGGCCTGGTGGCGCCCATCGCGGCGTCGGGGGCGGCGATCCCCGTGATCGCCTTCGGGGTGGCGGAGGGCGATCGCCCCACCACCCTGGCGATCGCGGGCATGGTGCTCGCGCTCGTGGGCGGGGCCACAGTAGCCCGGGCCCCGGGGCGCGCCACCCGGCAGGGACTCGGCCTGGCCCTCATGGCCGCGCTCTCGTATGCCCTCTACTTCTCGCTGCTCGACCTGGCATCCGACGGCGGCGCGCTGTGGGCCACCACCACCTCACGCGCCATGGCGGCGGTGTTCCTCACGCTCGTGGTGATCGTGCTGGGCCACCGAATCGGGCGCACCGAGCGCCGGGGCCTGGTGCGTGCCATGCCCATCGGCCTTCTCGACGCCCTGGCCACCCTGGCATTCGCGCTCGCCACCACGCGTGGGCTCGTGAGCCTTGTGGCGGTGATCGCCTGCCTCTACCCCCTCACCACCGCCGCGCTGGCCTACGCCCTGCTGGGTGAACGGCTGGGCAGGTGGCAGGCGCTGGGGGCCGCGCTTGCCGTCGCAGGCGTGGCCATGATCGTGGCCACCGCCTGATCCTGATCACCCGCGGTCACCTGCTCAGGCGGCCACCGACTTGCGCACGCCCGCGATGTCGAGGTCGGCGCCCAGCACCTGGTAGCCCTTCTCGAGGCGCGCAAGCACCACCATGGCCTCGCCCGACCCGTCGGGACCGGCGACGAAGCAGTCCACGCTCACCTGGCCGGGCCCCCTGGCCGCGGGCGGCGGATCGGGGATCGTCACCTTCACCGGTGCGCCGATGATGTCGTGCACCGCGCGGCTGTTCATGAGGAACTCCTCGGCCACCGCGCCGGGCTGGGTGCGACGCCGGCGCTCGAGCAGCCACAGGGCGAGCACCCCCATGATGAACAGGTAGGCCATGATTCCCGCGGCGAGGCCCTCGGAGTAGGCGAATCCCGTGCGCGCGAGGATGAGCGCCACGATGGCGTACACCGCGAAGAACAGGATGCCGAGGATCACGACGGCCCGGCCGAGCCCTCCCGCCAGCAGCTTGCGCACCATCACTCGCCTCCCGTCCACTGCTCGGCCAGCCGGCCGAGGGCCTCACGGTATCGCGCCACCGACTCCTCGCGGCCGAGCAGCGCCAGGCTCTCGTAGATGCCCGTGGAGATCGTCTGGCCGGTCACGGCAATGCGCTGAGGCTCGAGGAACTCCCGTGCGGTGAGCCCCTGGATGTGCAGCTGGTCCGACAGGGCGTCCTTGATGTTGTCCACCGTGAACTCATCGAGCACCTCGATGCGGCCGAGGCCGCCGCCGATGCACTGGATCGACTTCTTCACGTCCTCCTCCAGCACCGCCAGCGCCTCGGGCTCGAACTCCAGCGGGCGGTAGAGCCAGCCGGCCAGGCGGTCGTACTCGCTGAGGCGGCTGAGCTTGCGCTGCACCAGCGGGGCCGTGCGCCGGGCGAGATCGGGCGCGTCGGCCGCCTTGCCGTCGAAGTAGCTGGTCGACGAAAGCCAGTCGACCAGCGCGTCGGCGAACTGCGCCTCGTCCATCGACCGCAGGTAGCGCCCGCTCATGACCTCGAGCTTCTTCATGTCGAACACGGCGGGGCTCTTGCTCACCCGCGAGACATCGAACTTCTCGATGAGCTCGTCCATGGTGAAGGTGGTGGTCTTGTCGTCGTACGACCACCCCAGCAGCACCAGGGCGTTGCGCACCGGCTGGGGCAGGAAGCCCTCGGCCTCGAGTTCCTCCACCGACGCCGCGCCGTGGCGCTTGCTGAGGCGCTTCTTGTCGGTGCCGAGGATCAGCGGCACATGGGCGTACTGCGGCGGCTCACCGCCCAGCGCGCGGATCACCAGCATCTGCTTGGGGGTGTTGCTGATGTGGTCCTCGCCGCGGATCACCCGGGTCACGTCCATGAGCATGTCGTCCACGGCGGCGGCGAGGTTGTAGGTGGGCGAGCCGTCAGACCGGGCCACCACGAAGTCCTCGATCTGCGCGTGGTCGAAGGTGACCGTGCCGCGGATCATGTCGTCGATCACCGTCTCGCCGGGGAGCGGCACGGCGAAGCGCCACACCGGCGTGCGCCCCTCGGCCCCGAAGGCCGCGATCTCATCGGGCGTGTGGTCGCGCCTGCCCCGCACCACCGGCGCCTGCTTGTTGGCGCGGGCCTCGGCGCGCATGGCGTCGAGTTCCTCGGGCGTCTCCCACGCGGCGTACACCGCACCGGCCGCCTTCAGCTTCTCGATGCACTCGCGGTAGATGTCGTCGCGCTCGCTCTGGCGGAACGGCCCCTCGTCCCAGTCGAGGCCCATCCACTGCATCACGCGCAGGATCTCCGCCTCGCTCTCGGGCGTGGAGCGCTCGCGGTCGGTGTCCTCCAGGCGCAGGATGAAGGTTCCCCCGGCATGGCGGGCGGCCAGCCAGTTGAACAGCGCGGTGCGCGCGCCGCCCACGTGCAGCGCTCCGGTCGGGCTGGGCGCGAAGCGCACGCGCAGCGGGCGGTCATCGGCGGTATCCATGTGATGCACGGGCGGCAGGATAGCCGCACGGGGCGGGCCCGCCGGGCCGTATGCATAGGATGGACGACATGAGATTCGGAGCGCACGTTTCCAGCAGCGGCGGCATCAGCAACGCCATCGACCGGGGTACGGCCATCGGCTGCGACACCCTGCAGGTGTTCACGCACAACCCCCGCACGTGGAAGCCCATCAACCACAAGCCCGAGGAGATCGCGGCGTTCCGCGAGAAGGCCGCGGAGGCCGACATGGGCCCGCTGGTGAGCCACGGCCTCTACCTCATGAACCTGGGCGCGCCGGACAAGGAGGTGCCCACCGGCCCACCGGCCAAGGGCATCACGCGCAACATCTACCGGTCGTCGATCGAGAGCCTCAAGCAGCACCTGGAGATCGGCGAGGCGCTGGGGCTCGAGGGCATCGTGCTGCACGTGGGGTCGAGCAAGGGCAGCACCACCGACGAGGCCATCGCGCGCATCGGGGCCGGCATCGGCGAGGCCCTCGATGCCGTTCCGGGCACCTGCTCGATCTACCTCGAGAACACCGCGGGCGCCGGCGACACCATCGGCCGCACCTTCGAGCAGCTTCGCGCCGTGGCCGACGCCGCGGGGCACGACGACCGCGTGGGCTTCTGCCTGGACACCCAGCACATGTTCGCCTCGGGCTTCCCCATCCACGAGGAGGGCGGCATCGACCGGGTGCTCGACGACTTCGATGCGATCGTGGGCATCGACCGCCTCAAGTGCCTTCACCTCAACGACAGCAAGACCGAGTTCGGCAGCAACCGCGACCGCCACGAGAACATCGGCGAGGGGCTGATCGGCGAGGACGGCTTCCGGCGCATCCTGGGCCACCCCGCCCTCCAGGGCCTGCCGGTGATCTTGGAGGTGCCCGGCGAGGAGGGCGAGGGCCCGGATGCCATCAACATCGAGCGGGCCAGGCGCCTGCATGAGGAGGGCCTGGCCCTGCGCGCGTAGGGGTGGCCGTGCGGCACGAATGACGGAACTGGCCGGATGGGTAGCCGGGGGCCCGCCGGACGTGGGGTGGGCGACCGCGCATTTCCCGGTTTTGCCTAATATCAATCCCC
>JAFMJQ010000002.1 GCA_017853415.1 Thermoleophilia bacterium
GCTCTGTGAGTAGGTGAGGTCGCAGGCCGCGGCATCTGCCCGCTGCACCGGCCCCAGGGCAAGCGCAACCATGGCCAGCACGAGAACGGCGAGGGGGACGGCCAGGCGTTTTCCGGGGGTGCCGACGCTCACTTCGGTCACTATCGCACAGCCTCAAGCGGCGTCATCCATGCCCCGGTGCTAGAAAGCCCCATGCCCTCAATCACCGCACGCGCCCTCGCCATCACCGCCATCGCCGCCACCGCGCTGCTGCCGCTCTCCGGCTGCGGCAGCGACTACTCGGGCTCCGGCAGTTCCGCCGCCTCCACCAGCGCGGCGCAGTCGCTCACCGCGGCGGCCGACGCCGTGGGCGCCGCAGCCATGTCGACCCTGCAGGACCTCAAGGGATCCCTCGACTCGGCATCGGCCGATGTGTCGTCCCTCTCGGACGAGATCACCGCGGCACGCGACCGCTTCGACACCGCGGTGGCCGACCTGAAGGCGGCGGTGGCCAGCGGAGCCGCGCAGCAGGCCGTGAAGGACCGCCTGGTGTCCGTGGCCGACCGCGCGGCCAGCGCATACGACGCGGCCGCCCAGGCGGTGACCGGCGACGCCGCCAATGCCCGCGCGGCCCTCACCACCCTGCAGCAACGGCTGGGGGCGATCCTGGCCGCGCCCGGCAACTAGGCCGACGCGGCCGCCTTCGCGCGCTTGCGGCGCGCGGGCCGCTTCACCGGGGCCAGCACCTTGGCCAGGAACTCCCCGGTGTGTGATCCCGGGGTGTCGGCCACCTGCTCGGGCGACCCCGTGGCGATCACCTCGCCACCGGCGGCGCCGCCCTCGGGGCCGAGGTCGATGATCCAGTCGGCCGCGCGGATGACGTCGAGGTTGTGCTCGATCACCAGCACGGTGTTGCCGGTGTCCACCAGCCGCTGCAGCACCTCGAGCAGCTTCTCGATGTCGGCGAAGTGCAGGCCGGTGGTGGGCTCGTCGAGCACGTAGAGCGTGCGGCCGGTGGCCACCTTGGCGAGTTCGGTGGCCAGCTTCACGCGCTGGGCCTCGCCGCCCGAGAGCGTGGTGGCCGGCTGGCCCAGGCGGATGTAGTCGAGGCCAACGTCGTGCAGCGTCTGCAGGCGACGGCGCACGCGCTCGACCGGCGCGAAGAACTCCACGGCCTCCTCCACGCTCATCTCAAGCACGTCGTGGATGGTCTTGCCCTTGTAGAACACGTCGAGGGTCTCGCGGTTGTAGCGCTTGCCGCCGCACACCTCGCATGGCACGTAGACGTCGGGCAGGAAGTGCATCTCGATGGTGATCGTGCCGTCGCCCTTGCAGGCCTCGCACCGCCCGCCCTTGACGTTGAACGAGAAGCGGCCCGGCGCCCACCCGCGGGCGCGGGCGTCGGGCGTCATGGCGAAGAGCTCGCGCACGTGGTCGAACACGCCCGTGTAGGTGGCGGGATTCGACCGGGGCGTGCGCCCGATGGGCGACTGGTCGATGGCGATGACCTTGTCGAACTGCTCCATGCCCTCGATGCGGCGATGCCGGCCCGGGCGCAGCGGCTTGCGGTTGAGCCGGCCGGCCATCGCCTTGAGGATGATCTCGTTGACGAGGGTGCTCTTCCCCGAGCCCGACACGCCGGTGACGCACGTGAGCACCCCCACGGGCACCGACACGTCGATGTCCCGCAGGTTGTTCTCGCGCGCGCCCTCCACCGTGAGCCACCCCTGCGGCTCGCGGCGCGATTCGGGTATCGGTATCGACCGTGCCCCCGACAGGTAGGCCCCGGTCACCGAATCGGCCGTGCGCTCCACCTCGTCCGCGGTGCCGGCTGCCACCACGCGGCCGCCGTGCTCGCCCGCCCCGGGCCCCATGTCGATGAGGTGGTCGGACGATCGCATCATGTCCTCGTCGTGCTCCACCACCAGCACGGTGTTGCCGATGTCGCGCAGGCGCTCGAGGGTGGTGATCAGCCGCCGGTTGTCGCGCTGGTGCAGCCCGATGGAGGGCTCGTCGAGGATGTACAGCACCCCCATGAGCCCCGCGCCGATCTGCGTGGCCAGGCGGATGCGCTGGGCCTCGCCGCCCGAGAGCGTGCCCGCCGCCCGCGAGAGGTTGAGGTAGCCCACACCGACATCCACGAGGAACTTCAGCCGCGCGCAGATCTCGGCCACGGCGCGCTGCGCGATGAAGGCCTCGGTCTCGGTGAGCTGCACCGACTGCAGGAAGTCCAGGGCGTCCTCGACGGAGAGGTCGGTGAGTTCGTGGATGGACCGCCCGCCGACCGTGACGGCCAGGATCTCCGGGCGCAGGCGCGCACCACCGCACGACGCGCAGGCATTGGGCGACATGTACTGCTCGATGCGGTCGCGCACCAGGTTCGACCCGCTGCTGGAGTAGCGGCGCCGCATCTGCGGGATCACGCCCTCGAACCGCGCCGTGCTCGAGTACCCGCGGCGCCGGCGCTTGCCCAACTCGAGGCGCTCCACGCGGTCGGGCCCGAACAGCAGCAGGTCGCGGTCCTCCTGCGGGAGGTCCTTCCACGCGATGTCCATCGGGATGTCCCAGTGGGTGCACGCCGACCTCAGCAGCAGGTCGTAGAAGTCGGTGGTGCGGTCGGCCCACGGCAGAATCGCCCCGCCCGCGAGCGTGCGCTCGGGGTCCACCACCAACTCGGGGTCGACCTCGGGCATGAACCCCAGGCCGGTGCACTCCTCGCACGCCCCCTGCGGGGCGTTGAACGAGAACACGCGGGGGGCGAGCTCGGGCAGCGACGCCCCGTGCTCCGGGCAGGCGAGCTTCTCGGAGTACGTCCACGAGCGCTCGTCGCCGTCGACCTCCTGGATGCGCACCAGGCCGTCGCCCAGGCGGGCGGCGGTCTCGAGGCTCTCGGTGAGGCGGCGGCGAAGGTCGCTGCGCATCACCAGGCGGTCCACCACCACCTCGATGGTGTGCCGCTTGTTCTTCTCGAGCGCCGGGACGTCGTCGATGCCGTGCACCTCGCCGTCCACGGCCACGCGCGCGAAGCCCTCCTCGCGGACGTGGTCGATCACGTCGCGGTGCTCGCCCTTGCGGTCGCGCACCACCGGCGCCATCACCAGGAAGCGGGTCTCCTCGGGAAGGGCCAGCACGCGGTCGGCGATCTGCTCCACGCTCTGCCCGGCGATCTGCACGCGGCATACCGGGCAGTGCGGGATTCCGATGCGTGCGTAGAGCACGCGCAGGTAGTCGTACACCTCGGTGACCGTGGCCACGGTGGAGCGGGGGTTGCGGCTGGTGGTCTTCTGGTCGATCGAGATCGCCGGCGAAAGCCCCTCGATGTCGTCCACGTCGGGCTTGTCCATCTGCCCGAGGAACTGCCGCGCGTAGGCGGACAGGCTCTCGACGTAGCGGCGCTGGCCCTCGGCGTAGAGGGTGTCGAACGCCAGGCTCGACTTGCCAGATCCCGAGAGCCCCGTGATGACCACGAGCCGGTCGCGCGGGATCTCGACGCTTACGTCCTTGAGGTTGTGCTCCCGGGCACCGACGACGCTGATCGAACTCACTCGGCCCATCGTAACCCGGCCCGCCGTCGCCCCGGCCTGCGAACATGCGCGACGTGACCACCGTGTCGGAACGCGCCGAGTGGGCGCGCCATGCCCAGGCCAGCATCAGCGCGGCGGGATTGCGCGCAGGCGGGGCCCGCAAGGCCGTGGTCGACCTGCTCGCGCGACAGGACTGCTGCCTGAGCGCCCAGGAGATCCGCGACGCGCTGGCCGCCGAGCCCGGCCCCACCCCGGGCATGGCCAGCGTGTACCGCGCGCTCGACACCCTGGCCGACCTGCACCTGGTGCACCGGGTGGACCTGGGCGGGCAGGTGGCCAAGTACGAGCCCGCGCACCCCGGAGGGGATCACCACCACCACGCGGTGTGCCGCGAGTGCGGCGCCGTGGTGCCCATCGAGGACGACGACGTGGAGGCCGCGCTGCACGCGATGGCCGACCGCCTGGCGTTCGACGTGGAGGCACACGACATCACGTTGCACGGCAGGTGCGCGCGGTGCGCCGGGTGAGCCCCACGCCCCACGCCCCCCCCGGTAGCCTCGACCCGTGGACGCAGCCGACCTCCCGTCGAAGGGCCGCACGCTCCTCGGAGCCCTGAAGCCCAACACGAAGACCCCCCTGCTCTGGCGCCAGGCCATCGTCGCGGTGGCCGCGTGCGTCCTTGCCGGGTGGCTCACCTGGCTGGCCGGCTACCGCCCGCCCGAGGCGGCGCGATACGTGGCGGGGCACTTCGACCTGGGCGCGCGACTGGGGTTCGAGTACCAGCTGTTCGTGCTTGCCAAGGTGCTGCCCGCGGTATTCGTGGCCCTGTTCGTGGTGATCGCCGCGGTCTTCGTGCCGCGCAGGAAGGCCGTGCCCGTCACCCTGATGGCCGCCGTCGTGACGCTGGCGACGCTCTTCGTGGCCTGGGTTGCGGTGAAGAGCCCCTGGGCCGTGGGGGCGGTGATGGCCGTGGTGATCGGCGTGGGCCCCCTCGCGCGGCGGCATGGCGGCGCCGCGGCCGGCCTCGCACCCCTTGTGGCCGTTGCCTTCTTCTTCTTCGCGGTGGTGGGGCTCGCGAAGGACCTCGACCCCGAGGGCGTGCTGGTGCAGGCCGGCATCGGCGCCGGCGCGGCCGTCGTGGTGCTCCTTGTGGTGCTGGTGGTGCGCCTGGCCACGGGATTCGCCCTCATCCAGCAGCCCCCGGCACGGCCGAGGAGCACCGCGAAGCCCCCGCCCTTCTTCTCGGGCGGCATCGCCATGCGCGAGGCGCTGCTGCTGGGCGTGCTGCTGGGCACATCGTCCGGGCTGTGGGCTGCCACGAAGAACCACAACATCTTCTGGGTGATGGTGACCCTGTGGGCCATCACGCAGGCGACGCCCGATGCCACGTTCGACCGCGGCATCAAGCGCGCGGTCGGGGTGATGGTCGGCTGCCTGCTCATCGGTGCGCTCGCGACCGTCACCACGCCCGATGTGGTGGTGACCGTCGGCTTCGTGATGCTGTTCATCGGCATCGTCTGGTGGATGCGCGAGTACGCCATCTACATCGCCGCGATCTCGATGATGACCGTCGCGCTGCACGGCGAGATCCACGACTACTCATTCGGGCACTGGGCGCTGGTGCGCGTGGCCGACACCCTCGTGGGCCTGGTCATCGGATTCGGCGCCTACTGGCTGGTGGTCAGCCTTCCGGAACTGCGCAAGGCGCGGCGCGAGGGCACCACGCGCACGTGATCCGCGACTAGGCGTCCACCGCAGCCGGGGCGCTCACGCGGGGAATGCGGGGCAGCACGAACCGCGTCAGCACGACCACCACGGCCACCATGCCGCACCCGATAAGCGTTGCCCCCGCCCGCGCCTCGCCGGTCTGCGCGATGGCGCTGCCCGACTGCCCTGCCGATACCAGCAGCACCACCGCGGCGCTCTCGAGCAGCGCGTAGAGCCAGTACCGCTTTGACAGGAAGGTGAAGGACACCACCAGCAGCACGAAGGCGCACGCGTAGAACGCCCACGCGGGCATGGGCGCGAACGAAAGCGGAATCGTGATGGCCAGTCCGCCGATGTTGCCGATGAGCCGCTCGCGGTTTCGCTTGGTGTCGCCGGCCGCGAGGGCGGCGCCCACCACGATGAGCGTGAGCACGATCCAGTAGCCGTGGGGAATCCCGCTGCCCACGGCGATGGCCGCGCCCCCGCCCATCATCACCAGCACCACCGGCCCGAACAGCCACTCCATGTGCTCGGCATCCTTGCGAACCGGCAGCGTGGGCTTGACGCCCAGGTGGCGCGCGAGCAGCACGCCGATGATGGCCGCGAGACCGGCGATTGCGCCCACGAGCACGGCCTTCCACGCCACGAGGCCATCGAGCATGAACACCGCGGGCATCGCGCAGAACAGCAGCGCAGACGTATAGCCATGGGGCAGGCCTATGCCGGCGATGGCGCCGACCACGGCCATCACGCCAACCCAGCCCCACCCGAAGCCGGCGAACGCCGCAACGCCCGTGGCCACCGCGAGCACGGGCACCGCACGCGCCATGCGCTTCCACCCGCTGCGCGTGGCGCCCGCAAGCGCGCCCATCTCGCCCAGCACCACGGCCAGCGCCGCCTGGGACCCCGCCAGCACCCCGGCGAGCGCCGCAGGCAGCACCAGCACAAGGGCAAGCGTGCCGATGATGATCAGCACGCGCTGCCACGTGGGCCGGTGCTTCGCCGGGGAGGTGCTCACCGGGGCAGTATGCACCGCCACCGCCGCGCCGCGCGACGCCAACTGCGATCAGTGGTCGTGCTGGTGCCCCGGCGCGGGGCCATGAACGTGCGGCGAGCCCGGCCCATGGTGATGGTCGTGTCCGTGATGCGGGTCGATCACCACCGGGCCCGTGGCATCGGAGATCACCACGCCGAAGGCCTGGGCCAGCGCCTCGGCCGTGAGGGCCTCGCCGGGCGGACCGCACGCCACCACGCGCTCGGCCACCACCAGCACCAGGTCGGCCCGCTGCGCCTCGCGCACGTCGTGCGTGGCGGTGACCACCACCGACCCCCGGGCGCGCTCGGAGTCCATCACGGCCAGGTAGCGCTCGCGGCTGGCGGCATCGAGGCCCGCGGTGGGCTCGTCGAGCAGCAGCACGTCCGCGCGGCGGCAGAGCGCCTGCGCCAGGTGCACCCGCTGGCACTGGCCCCCCGACAGCGTGCCCAAGGGCTGATCGGCGAGGTCGGTGATGCCCATGGCGCCCATGGCGTCGTCGACCATCGCCTGGTCGTCGCCGCGCAGGCGGCCCGTGAGGCCGCGGGCCGGCCAGCGCCCCATGCACACGACGTCGCGGGATCGAATGGGCAGCAGGAACCCCTGCTCGTGCGACTGCGAGAGGTACGAGACGGTGGCGCGGTCGGGCGAGCCGTCGGCGGACCTCACCGCGGCGGTGCCCGCGATGGGCGCGATCAGCCCGGCCAGCGTCTTCAGCAGCGTGCTCTTGCCCGAGCCATTGGTGCCGATGACCGCCAGCCACTGCCCGGCACCCAGCGCGAGGTCGATTCCCCCGACCACCGCATGCCCGCCGTACCCCACGGCCAGGCCGTTGCACTCGATCGCGGCGCTCATGACGCATGCTCCGGGTGCGGGCGACGCGACGGCATGAGGCCCTGCGCGATGGCCACGATGAAGAAGATGGCCACGGCCGTGAGCACCACCGATGCTCCGGCGGCGAGGTCGAAGTGCCACGAGAGCAGCAGGCCGACATAGGTGCTGACGATGCCGATGGCGGCGGCCACCACCATCATCGACCCCAGCCGCCGGGTCACGAGCGCCGCCGCGCCCGCCGGGGCAAGCAGCATGCCGAACACCAGCAGCGCCCCCACCACCACGAACGACGCCACCACCGTGATGGCGATCATCCCCAGCAGCACCGCCTCGATGAGCCCCACGCGGTAGCCCGCCACCCGCGCCTGGTCGGGGTCCATGGCCATGAGCAGCATCGGGCGCCGCAGCAGCCACGCCAGCAGCACCACGGCCACCGCCACCCCGGCCTGCCAGGCGATCTGCGTCCATGTGACGCCCAGCACCTCACCGAAGAGGATGTCGGTGAGGCTGCCCGCGAAGTCATCCGATCGCGAGATGATCACCACGCCCAGCGCGAGCATGCCGACGAACAGCAGCCCGATGGCGACATCCGACGACAACCGGGTGCGCCTGCTGATGGCGGCGACGCCGCCCATCATCACGGCCGCGCCGGCCAGCGCGCCCACCACCGACGGGATTCCGATGAGCAGCGCGGCGGCGATGCCCGGCAGCACCCCGTGCGCGAGGGCGTCGCCGAGGAATGCCATGCCGCGCAGCACCGTGATGGTGCCCACCACGGCCGTGGCGATGGCGATGACGATGCCGGCCACCAGGGCACGCTGCATGAACGCGCTCTGCACGAAGGGGTCCCAGAGCACGTCCACGCTCAGCTCCCCGTGTTCGCGAGGGACGACGAGATGCGCCGCGCGAGGTCGCGTATCCACGTGGCGTACGAGGCGTCGCCCGCCACCGCCTCGGTGCCCACCTGCACCAGCGTGGCGCCGGTCTGGGCCACGATGGCATCGGCCACGGCGTTGGGCAGGCCGGTCTCGGTGAACACCACGCGCGCACCGGCCGCGGCCATGGCGTCCTCGAGCTCTGCGAGGTGAGCCGCCGACACCTGCCCCTGCGACGACAGGGACGGGGTCACCGCGCCGACGAGGTCGAGGCCATACCTGCGGGCGAGGTAGCCGAGCGATTCGTGCCCGGTCACCAGCGTGCGCGCCGCCGCCGGCACCTTCGCGAAATCGCCGGCGATGGCCGCGTCAATGGCGGCGAGCCTCCTCCCCGCCGCCGCGGCCTGGCGCGAGATATCCGCCCCGGTGCTCGTGCGCACGGCCGCGGGCAGGGCGGCCACGACCCTGCGCACCTGGGCAGGATCGGTCCAGAAGTGCGGATCGCCCGCACCCCCGGCGTCCGCGTGGTCATGCCCGTGGTCGCCCCCGCTCCCGGCAACGGTGCGCACGGCCACGTGGTCGGTGGCGGTGAACACCGGCACGCCATCATCCCGCGCCTGCGTCACGGCCTCCTGCAACCCCTGCTCGAGGCCGAGGCCGTTCTGCACCACGAGATCGGCCGATTGCAGTGCCGCGACGTCCCTGGCCGATGGACGCCACTCGTGCGGGTCGCTGCCGTTGGGCATGACCACCCGCACCTCGGCCGCGTCGCCCACGGCGTCGCGCACGATCGCCCCGAGAACGGGGGTGGTCACGGCGATGACGGGCCGCGCGCCCTCGGCGGTGGTGGACGATGCGCTCCCGGGGCCGCTGCCACCGCACGCAGAGAGCGCCGCCACCATGGCGAGCAGCAGCACGAGAAGCGCGGCGATGCGGGGACGGGTCGTGCCCATGCGACGACCCTATCCTAAATGAGAATAATTCTCACCATCAGGATGGGTCGGGATCCCACCGGCGCAGGATCTCCTCGCGGCGGCGGCGGCGCTCGTCCTCCTCGCTCCACTCCCCCTCGGAGGGACGGTAGGGCGATGGGTGGGCGTCACCCCAGAAGGCGCCCTTCCCGGGCAGGCCCAGGAGCGCCGCGAAGATGTCGTCCTCCTCCATCCCCGGAGCCGCCAGCGAGCGGAACACCATGTCGGGGTCGGGGCCGATACGGCCGTCGGGCGCCGCGTCCGGGCCGTCGGGCCGGGGGTCGTCGTCGCCGGGCGCCGGTGGCGTGCGATCGGCCATCAGCCCTCCGCCCCGGCGGCCACGGCCTCCTCGCCCAGCTCGGCGCGCAGCACGGCGAGGCGGTCCCGCAGGTCGGCCGCCTGCTCGAAGCGCAGCTCCTCGGCGGCCACCAGCATCTGCTGCTCCACCTCCACGATCACGCGGCGGATCTCCTCGGGCGTCGCTCCCGCGGGCACCGCGTGCTCCTTCTTGGTGCGGCGACGCCCGCCGCCGCTGGTGAGCCCGAGGAACTCCACGATGTCGGAGACACCCTTGCTGATGCTGGCGGGCGTGATGCCGTGCTCGTCGTTGTGGCGGCGCTGGATGTCCCGTCGCCGCGAGGTCTCCTCCATGGCCACGCGCATGGCCTCGGTCTCGCGGTCGGCGTACATCAGCACCTGGCCGTTGACGTTTCGCGCGGCGCGCCCGATGGTCTGGATGAGCGCGGTCTGGCCGCGCAGGAAGCCCTCCTTGTCGGCGTCGAGGATCGCCACCAGGGTGACCTCGGGCAGGTCGAGCCCCTCGCGCAGCAGGTTCACGCCCACGAGCACGTCGAACTCACCCAGCCGCAGCTCGCGCACCACCCGGATGCGCTCGATGGCGTCGATGTCGGAGTGCAGGTAGCGCGCCTTGATGCCGGCATCGGTGAAGTAGTCGGTGAGGTCCTCGGCCATGCGCTTGGTGAGGGTGGTCACGAGCACGCGCTCATCCACGTCCACGCGCGCGCGGATCTCGGCGATGAGGTTGTCCACCTGGTTCTCGGTGGGGCGCACCGACACCTCGGGGTCCACCAGGCCGGTGGGCCGGATGATCTGCTCGACGATGCGCGATGACTGCCTGCGCTCGAACTCGCCCGGGGTGGCGGACACGAACACCACCTGCCCCACGCGCTCGAGGAACTCCTCGAGCCGGATCGGCCGGTTGTCGGCCGCCGACGGCAGGCGGAAGCCGTGCTCGATCAGCGCCATCTTGCGCGAGCGGTCGCCCTCGTACATGCCGCGCAACTGGGGCACCGTGTTGTGCGACTCGTCGATGAAGCAGAGGAAGTCGGGCGGGAAGAAGTCGAGCAGCGTGGCGGGCGGCTCACCCGGGGAGCGGCCGTCGAGGATGCGCGAGTAGTTCTCGATGCCCGAGCAGAAGCCCACCTCGCGCAGCATCTCCATGTCGTACTCGGTGCGCTGGCGCAGCCGGTGCGCCTCCACGAGCTTGCCCTGGGCGTCGAACAGCGCGCAGCGCTCCTCGAGCTCATCGCGGATCTCGGCGACGGCGCGCTCGAGGGTGTCCTGGGGGGTCACGTAGTGCGTGGCCGGGTAGATGGCGGCGTACTGCAGGTCGCCGAACACCTCGCCGGTCACCGGGTGGAAGTGCGTGATCGACTCGATCTCGTCGCCGAACATCGAGACGCGGTAGGCCGTCTCGGCGTTGGCGGGCTGCACCTCGAACACGTCGCCGCGGGCCCGGAAGCGGCCGCGCTCGAGCACGGTGTCGTTGCGCTGGTACTGCACCTCGACCAGGCGACGGAAGATGTCCTCGCGCGACACCTGCGCCCCTGCCTCGAGCATCACGAGTCGCTGGGCGTAGCGCTCCGGCGAGCCCATGCCGTAGATGCACGACACCGAGGCCACGATCACCACGTCGCGCCGGGTGAGCAGCGCCGCCGTGGCCGCATGGCGCAGGCGGTCGATCTCGTCGTTGATCGAGGCGTCCTTCTCGATGTAGGTATCGCTGGACGCGATGTAGGCCTCGGGCTGGTAGTAGTCGTAGTACGAGACGAAGTACTCGACGGCCGCGCCCGGCAGGTATTCCCGGAACTCGTTGCACAGCTGGGCGGCGAGGGTCTTGTTGTGCGCGATGACCAGGGCGGGGCGGCCCGTCTCGGCGATGATGTTGGCCATCGTGAAGGTCTTGCCCGACCCGGTGACGCCCAGCAGCGTCTGGAAGCGCTCGCCGGCCGTGAGGCCCTCCTCGATGGCCGCGATGGCCTGCGGCTGGTCGCCCGTGGGGGGGTGGGCGTCGGAGATCGTGTAGTTGGCGGGCTCCATCCCCCGGGATAGTAGGGCGGCCCCGGCCTGTACCGATGGCGAAACGACGCGGTGCGACTCTGGTGCCGGGGCCCAATTGCCCCGGCGCCCCGACGCATAGCGTGCGGTCATCGCCGCACTGGGATAGGGGCGGCGACGCAGGCATCGCGTCCGGGGATGCGCGATGCCATGGCCCCGCGGCCGGGACGCGGGGCCCCGGACGGGCGGCGCGAGAGCGCCGCCCGTTCCCTGTGGCGCGATAGCCTCGGTGCACCAACCGGGAGGACCCATGCCGCGCGCGCTCATCCACACCATGCTCCGGATCCTCGACGAGGATCGCTCCCTCGCCTTCTACCGGGCCCTGGGGTTCGAGGAGACCAGCCGCAAGCGGGTGGGCGGCGACACCGCGACGGTGATCTTCCTCGCCCTGCCCGGTGACGGCGAGCGACTCGAGCTCACCCTCAACGACGGACGCACCGAGCCCTACGAGCTCGGCGAGGCCTACGGGCACATCGCCCTGTCGGTGGACGACATGGATGCCGAGCTCGCCGAGCTCGCAGCCAAGGGCATCACGCCCGAGAAGCCCCCGTACGCATCGCGGCCCGGCGGGTCGACCATCTGCTTCATCCGCGATCCCGACGGCTACCGCATCGAGCTGGTCGAGGTGGGCCGGGGATAGCCGCAGGCGGGCGCGCCGGGGGCTGGTACCTTCCCGGCATACAGGGGAGCCGCCACGGCGGCTGAGAGGAGGCACACGGCCTCGACCCTCTGAACCTGATCTGGGTAATGCCAGCGAAGGGAGTGGATGTGCCCCACGGGCACGACATACGGGTAAGCGATGTCCGCCTCGCGCTCGGGGACGACCCACCCGTGCCCGTGCTCGACGGCGTCGACCTCGTGGCCCGTGCCGGCGAGGCCACGGCCATCATCGGTCCGTCCGGCTGCGGCAAGAGCACCCTGCTCGACGTGCTCGCGGGCCTCGTCGCGCCCGACGCCGGCACCGTGGACACGGGCGGCGAGGTGGCCCTCATGCCCCAGGGGGATGCCCTCATGCCGTGGCTCACGCTGCGCGACAACGTGTCGATGGGGGCACGCCTCGCGGGCGTTCCGGCCCATGAGGCGGCGGCCCGCGCCGATGCCGCCATCGCGCGACTGGGGCTCACGGGATTCGCAGACCACTACCCCCATGCCCTGTCGGGCGGAATGCGCCAGCGCGCCGCCCTTGCGCGCACGGTGCTGGCCGGGCGCCCCACGTGGTTGCTCGACGAGCCCTTCGGCGCGCTCGACGCGCTCACGCGCGCCGAGATGCACCACGTGCTGCGCGACCTGCGCGCACAGGAGGGCCCCACGATCCTGCTGGTCACGCATGACGTGGCGGAGGCCGTCGCCCTGTGCGACCGCATCGTCGTGGCGGGCCCACGGCCCATGCGCATCGTCGACGACATGCGCGTGGATGCCGCGGCGCCGCACGCCATGCGCGACTCCGTGCTGGACGCCCTGCGCACCGCGGGGGCGATCACGTGACCACCGCCCCGGCACGATCCGCCGCGGTGGCCCCCGACGCAACCGCGCGGCGCAGGCGGCTGCGCCCGGGCCAGGTGGCGCTGGCGGTGGCCCTGCCGCTGCTGGCCATCGCGTTGTGGCAGGTGGCCACGTGGGTGTTCGCGCCGCGCGAGTGGATCCTCCCCTCGCCCGCCGCCGTCGCGCAGGCCGGGTGGGAGGCCCGCGAGCGGCTGTGGTTCCACGCGCAGTGGACCGCGCTCATCGCCGTCGTCGGCCTCGTCCTGGCAATCGCCATCGGCAGCGCGCTGGCCTATGCCATCGCCCGCAGCCGCGTGGCCTGGCTGGCGGTGTACCCGTGGGTGATCGTCAGCCAGGTGATACCGCTGGTGGCGCTGGCCCCGCTGCTGGTGCTGTGGTTCCCGCCCTTCGCGGCGATACTCGTGCTGGCGGTGCTCATGAGCATCTTCCCGGTGGTGGTGGCCGGCGTCGACGGGCTGCGCGGCACCGACCGCGACCTGGTGCGGGCGGCACGCGGGCTCGGGGCCAGCGAATCGTGGACCTGGAACCACGTGCGCGTGCCCGCCGCGATGCCGCGGCTGTTCACGGGCATCAGGCTCGCGGCGGTGTTCGTGGTGTCGGGCGCGGTGGTGGGCGAGCTCGTGGCCTCGGAGCGCGGGCTCGGGGCCCTCACGCGGCTCACCGCGGGCCAGTTCGAGACCGCCGTCACCTTCGCGGCCGTGGTGCTGCTCGGCCTGATCGGCCTCGCCCTCTTCGGCCTCGTGGTGCTGGCCGAGCGCATCACCCTGCCCTGGACCCGGCGGGCCACGCGCCGCACCCGGTGACCCATCACTCGATGACGACGACACACCGACAACGACGGAGGACCACGTGACCCACCGCGCGCGCCTGATCGCACTGGCGGCATCTCTCGCGCTGATCCCGGCGCTCGTATCCGGTTGCGGCGGCGAGGCATCCACCGCCTCGACGGCCGCCACCACGGCGGGCGGGCCGCCCGAGGAGGTCTCGCTCGTGCTCGACTGGTACCCGAACGCCGACCACGCGGGCATCGCCGTGGCGCAGCAGAAGCGCCTCGACGAGAAGGCCGGCGCGACGATCACCACGTCCGTGCCGAGCGACCCCACCACCACGCTCACCGCCATCGCCGCCGGCAAGAAGGACCTGGGCATCACCTACGCACCCGAGCTGCTCATCGCGCGCGCGAAGGGCGTGCCGGTGAAGGCAGTGGGTGCGATCGCCCAGGTGCCGCTCAACTCGATCATGGCGCGATCGGATCGGGGCATCACGCGCCCGCGCGACCTCGAGGGCAAGGTCGTGGGAATCGCCGGCGTGCCCAGCGACCGGGCGCTGCTCGACACCGTCGTCGCGGCCGACGGCGGCGACCCCTCGAAGGTGAAGACCACCGTGGTGGGCTACAGCCTGGCGCCGTCGCTGGCCGCCGGGAAGGTGGACGCCGTGATCGGTGCCTACTGGAACATCGAGGGTCCCGACCTGCGCATGAAGGACGTTCCCATCACGATCATGAAGATCGACGACCACGGGGTGCCGCGCTACGACGAACTGGTGCTCGTGGCATCGGAGGACACCATCCGCGACAAGCCCGCGGCAATCCGCGCGGCGCTCGCGGGAATCGCGGCGGGCACCGACGCGGCATCGAAGGACGTCGGGGCCGCGGTGAGCGCGCTCGAGAAGGCCAACCCGGACATCGCGAAGGTGGTGCTGCCCGCGCAGGTGAGCGACACCATCCCGGCGCTGCTGCCCGAGGGCAGCGCACCGCTGCGCATGGATGCCGCCCAGTGGGATGCCCTCGCCGCCTGGATGGTGAAGAAGGGCCTGGTGAAGGGCGAGGTATCCGGATCGGGCGCCATCGATGCGTCGCTGCTGCCGGAGGCATCGCGATGAGCGACGGCGTGTTCCCGCTCATCATCGAGACCGGCATCGGGGTGGACCTCACCGGGGATGACGCCACCAAGGCCGCCGTGAGGGCCGTGGAGGACACCATCCGCCGCGTGCTGTTCCCGCGCATGCGTGACGTGCTGCCCGACGGCGACCGCGCCAACATGCGGGTGGAGGCCACCATCGCGGTGCCCGGGGCCGATCGCGTGGACGTTGACGACGTGCGCGGGCGGTTCCCCTACGGCAGGGTGACCGTGCGCGCCGTGGAGGGCGGGCACCGCCAGCCCAACGGGCTTATCGGCGACGATGGCACCGAGGGCGTGATCCTCGTGGCCATCGCCGTGATCGCCGTGGGGTGGTGAGCGCCGGGGCTAGAGCGGGGTGCCCGACTTCAGGGTCACACCGAGGTGCTCGCGCAGCATCAGGGCGATGAGGCGTTCCGCCCCCGGCGCGGCGTCCGGCGCCATGCACTCCGGCGCCTCGGCCAGGGGCCGCGCCAGCAGGGCCACCAGTGCGTCCGCGGCAGCCGGCTCCAGGGCCTCGGCCCCGGAGCCGATGTAGCAGGCGCCGCACACCCCACCGCCCGCGGCGGCCGAGAAGCCCTCGAGCGGTGGAGGGGCGCCGCACGAGGCGCACGATGCCAGGTGGGGAACCAGGCCCGACACCGCCAGCAACTTGGCCTGCGTGCCCAGCACGTAGGGATCGAGCCGGGGCGGCTCGTCGCGCGGCGGGGCCGCGGCGATGAGCGCCAGCGCCCGCGTGATGAGGTTGTAGGCGGCCTCGGCCTCCTCGTGCTCGGGCACCACCCGCAGGGCGGCCTCGAGCACGCATCCCGCGGCCCTCAGGCGGTAGCCGTCCATCCAGAGCCCGGCGCCGGCATCGATCACCTGGGTTCCCCGCAGGGTCATGAGGTCGCCACGGCCCTCGGCGAGCGTGGCGTGCAGGCGCACGCCGGGCTGCAGGCGGCCACCCTGCTTCGACGTCGCCTTGCGGGCGCCCTTGGCGATGGCCGACACGCGCCCGAGCCCCGGCGTGAGCAACGCCAGGATGGCGTCGCTCTCGCCGTAGCGAAGGGTGCGCAGCACGACGGCATCGGTATCGAGGGTGGCCACCGGTCAAGTGTCGCACCCGGCGCGGATCGCCTAGCCTGCGCGGCATGGCAGATGTGACCGTCTACACCACCGAGTCGTGCCCGTTCTGCATGCGGGCCAAGGCATTCCTCGACCAGCGCGGGGTGGCCTACGACGAGGTGTTCATCTCGCGCACCGACCACGCCGCGCGCGAGCGCCTCGTGGCCGAGACCGGGGGCTACACCTTCCCGCAGATCATCATCGACGGCCGCAACATCGGCGGCTGGGACCAGCTCTCGGCCCTCGACCAGGCCGGGGAACTGGACGCCCTGCTGTCCTAGCCCGCGGCGGGGCCTACCGGGCGAGGAGGTCGGCGGCCGTCGGCACGCCCCGCACCGACGTGGCGCTTCGCACCGCGTCGCGCGCCGCGGCGGCCGCCATCTCGGCCGCGGCGTTGCCCGCGACAATCGGGTTGGCAGACGCCGTGCCGGTGGACACCGCGAAGGCGATGTCGCCATCGAGCGCCGTGCCGTAGGGGGCGATGGCCCGCGCGAGCCCGGCGTGGGCCTGGCGGGCGAGGTGGGTGCATCCGGGCTTGTCGAACGCGGCATCGGTGGCCACCACGCACAGGGTGGTGTTGCCCATGTCGGCCAGCCGCGGGTGGCGCGCGGCACCCTCCAGCATCTCGCGCCGGGAATCCACGAAGCCGCGGCCGTCCTCCCATGCGCCGGCGATCACCTGGCCGTCCTCGCCCAGCACGTCGCCGAAGGCGTTCACGGCCACCAGGGCCGCCACGGTGGCGCCGCCATCCAGCCGCACGCTGGCGCTGCCGATTCCGCCCTTGCACCAGTGGTCGCGGCCGTGGCACTTGCCCACGGTGGCCCCGGTACCGGCCCCCACGCTGCCCACCGCATGCGGCCCCCCCGCGGCGGCCTCGGCGGCCAGGCGCCCCTCGGGAGCACCCGGGCGGCGGGCGTTGCCCGTGATGCCGAGGTCGAACAGCGACGCCGCGCACACGATCGGCACCACGGCGATGCCGGTATCCACGCCCAGCCCCTGCTCCTCGCACCAGGCCATCACGCCCGACGCGGCGTCGAGCCCGAAGGCGCTGCCACCCGACAGCACGATGGCCGACACGATGGGCACGGTGGCCTCGGGGCGCAGCAGGTCGGTCTCGCGGCTGGCCGGGCCGCCCCCGCGCACGTCCACCCCGCCGCATGTGCCCGGCGGCATGATGATCGCCGTGCATCCGGTTCCGGCGTCGGCGTCGGTCCAGTGCCCGACCCTGATGCCCGGCACGTCGGTCAGCATGCGGCCTGCACCTGCACCTCCTGCGGCTGGCACCGCGGGCACCAGTAGGTGCCCCGCTGCGCGACCACGCCCTTCTCGATCGTCGTGCGGCAGCGCGGGCATGGCTCGCCCTGCCGGCGGTGGACGAGGAAGAGGTCCTGCATTCCGCCCCGGCCGCCGTGGGCATCACGGTAGCGGTCGAACGACGCGCCACCC
Organism: Thermoleophilia bacterium; assembly: GCA_017853415.1. Lineage (GTDB taxonomy): Bacteria > Actinomycetota > Thermoleophilia > Miltoncostaeales > Miltoncostaeaceae > SYFI01. Next base: position 17,236 of record JAFMJQ010000002.1, read on the forward strand.
ACCGAGATGCCCATGCGCAGGCGATCGCGGATGGCCCGGTGCAGCCGCCGCACCTCGGCCTGCGTGAGCGACCCCCCCGGGCGCCTCGGGTGCACCCGCGCGCGGAACAGCGCCTCATCCGCATAGATGTTCCCCACGCCCGCGACGATGCGCTGGTCGAGGATGAGCGCCTTGATGGCCGCGGTGCGGCCGTCGAGCGATGCGCCCAGCCGACGCGCCGTGAACCCCGACGACATGGCGTCCACCCCGGTGCGCGCACCCCAGGCGCGCCTGCGCGCCGATCGGCCCGCCGGCAGGAACCACGCGCGCCCGAACCGGCGGGGGTCGGCGAACGTGACCACCGACCCGTCATCCATTCCCAGCACCGCACGTGCATAGGGCGTTGGCGCATCGGGCTCGCCGGGGGTCCACAGCAGCTGGCCGGTCATGCGCAGGTGAAGGGCCAGCGCCTCGCCGTCGTCGAACTCGATGAACAGGTACTTCCCCGTGCGGCGGATCTCGCGCACCACGCGGCCGGCCAGGCGCTGCTCGAACGCGCGGGGGTCCTCCGGGTCCACCAGCAGGGGGTCGAGCACCCGTGCGCCCGCGATGGTGCGCCCGGCGAGGTGCTGTGCCAACTGCCGCCTGATGGTCTCCACCTCGGGCAGCTCGGGCATCAGCCCCCCACCACCACGGCGTCACGCACCATCTCCACGGCACGGTCAACCAGCCAGTTGTCGGCACCGTGCACGATGGCGATCACATCGCCCTCCCCCACGCTGCCGCCCGTGCGCGCCACCAGCTCCACCCCGCACAGCGGATCGATCACCTGGCCGGGATCGAGCCGGCCGGCACCCAGCCAGCGCGCGGCCGCCCCGATGCGCCCGGCATCCACGGCGGTCACCGTGCCCGCGCCGCCCGCGGTGACGGTGGATCGGATCGCCGCGCGGGGCAGCAGGTCGGTGTGGGCCACCACCGCGGGGTCTCCCCCCTGCGCGGCGATCCAGCGCTCTGCCGCCGCGGCCCCGCGGCCGGCGCCCAGCGCCGTTCTCACGGAGTCGGCGCCGGTGGGGGATCCCGCGGCGGTGAGCGCGGCGGCGGCCAGGGCGCAGGCGGACTGCGCCAGGGCGGCATCGCCCTCGCCCCGCAGCACGTCGAGGGCGGCACGCACCTCGAGGATGTGCCCCGCCACCCCCGCCATCGGCTGCGCGCGCTCGGAGGGCACGGCCACGACCACCCGGTTCCACTCGGTGCCCAGCCGCGTGGCGAGCTCGCACGCCGCCCGCGCGTGCTCGAGGTCGGGCAGCAGCGCGCCCGATCCGCCCGCGATGTCCATCACGATCACTCCCGCCCCGCCGCTGATGCCACGGGCGGCGGCGGCGATGGCCACCATGGCGTCACCCTCCGCGGTGGCGGTGGAATCGCGCAGCGACGCCAGGCGGCGCTCCTCCGGCACCAGGCGGTCACCCGGTTCGGCGATGACCAGGCCGGCATCGCGCGCCTGCAGCACCCAGTCCTCGACCGGCATCTGCGCCCGCATTCCCGGAGTGGCCTCCACGGCATCGAGCACGCCCCCCACATGCGCGATCGCGTGCGCGCCGGTGGATGCCACGATCACGCCCTCGCCGGCCACGAGGCACGATGCCGCGATCACCAGGGCCGAATCGCCCACACCGCCGGCGCTGCGGATGTCGACCGTGGGGCCCAGGCGGGCGAGCTCGAGGCGGTCGCCGCCCGCCAGCAGGGCCCGGACGACGGCCAGCGAGGCGTCGTATGGCACCCCGCGCAGGCCCGCCGTGGCGCACCAGGCGGCCATCTGCGCATCGGATGCGGCACCGGTGGTCCAGGCGTTGACGAGCGCCACGACATCGGCCGAATCGACCGTCTCGCCACGCCTCGTGCGCTCGAGAACCTCCAATGTGGGCAGCGGAACCTTCACGATCGGCGACGCTAGCAAGGGCTGATATGGTCATCGCCATGCGTCGATCAGCCCTTCTGGCTGTGCCCCTGACCATCGCCGCCCTCGCCCTGCCCTCATGGGCCGTGGCGCAGCCGGCGCCGGGCACAACTTCCACCGGCACCACCCCGGCAGCCACCGGGACCACCACGCCGACCACCTCGACTCCGGCATACACCGGTCCGCCGCGGATTTCGGGGCTGCGCCTGCGCAGCGTCGTGAAGGCCCAGCAGGGCCACGCGCGCTTCGTGCTGGGCCTCAAGTCGGCGGGTCCCGTGACGGTGACCATCAAGATCACCAGCCTCAAGGAAAAGAAGGTGGTGCGCACCATCACCAGCGCGCCGAACAGGCCCGGTGGTCAGGTGTGGTTCCTCGTGCAGGCCGTGAACGACCAGGGCTACCAGCTGCCCAACGGCGCCTACTCGGTGAGCATCTCCGCCACCGACGCGCAGGGCCGCACCGCGAAGGCGCTCAAGAGGAACTTCAAGCTCGAGCTCACCCCGCCGCGCGGGCGCCTCGACGGCTTCACGGTTCCGAACCTTCCGGCCATCGCCCGCCAGCTGAAGATCCCCGAGGGCGGCCAGCTGGTCACGGCCCTTGGCCCGAAGGGCGTGCTCGTCACCGCCGGCCTGCGCCGCGGCGACGTCATCACGAAGATCAACAGCCTCGACGTGACGACCCCCGGCCAGTGGACCGCGGCCCTCAAGACGCTGCCGGCCGACACCCCCGTGCCCGTGGAGTTCCGCCGCGGCACCGAGGTGCGCACCGGCACCATCTCGGTGCCCGCCGACTGGAACCCGGCCCCGAGCTACGAGAAGACGTTCCCCGTGCTGGTGAAGCGCAACCCGGGCAAGCTCGGGTACCTGCTCGCCGCCGCCCGCGACCGCATCGAGGCCGGCAAGCCCGACGACGCCCAGAAGCTCTTCGACAAGTGGCCCAAGGGGCTGCAGTCGACCGGCGTCGGCCAGATGCTGCAGGGCGAGATCCTGCTCGACAAGGACGACCTCAAGGGTGCCCTCGCCGCCTACAACCGCGCGGTGAAGGCCGATCCGAACCTCGCCCCCGCGCTGCTGGGCCAGGGCCTCGTGCTCTCGCGCCTCGACCGCACCGACGAGGCCGTGCCGGCCTTCCAGGCCGCCGTCACGGCGGACCCGGGCAACGCCATCGCCCAGGCCTTCCTCGCCTACGCGCTGATCGCCACCGACCAGTTCGACGCGGCCATCGCCGCGGCCACCGAGGCCGTGCGCCTCGACGCGAACTACGAGGACGGCTACGTGGCCCTGGGCCTGGCGCTCATCGCCACCAACCAGAAGGCCAAGGGCGTCGCCGAGCTCAAGAAGGGCCTGCTGCTGATCTCGGACGACAAGCGCGCCACCCAGCTGATCACCGACAACCTGGAGCCCAACCACCCCTAGGTGGGTGGGCCCCTGCGGATCCCGCGGGGGCGCTGTGGGCCCAGGGGTGATCGGCTGGAGAGCCGTCCACCGGATTCATGCCGAGGGCCGCAGGGGGAGTTGAACCCCAGCGGACAACTCGCGGATAGCCGGGCTGGCTCGTACTTGGGGGTGGCGGCGATCGCAGCCGGGGATCCCGCATTTGCGGCCCCCGCAAATGCTGATCCCGCTTCGGCGAGTGGCCGCAACCCCCAAGTACGAGCCAGCCCGGACCGCTGCGGTAGTCCGCTGGGGTTCAACTCCCCCTGCGGCATGCGCCGAGGGTTCCGGCGGGCGACTCTCCTGCTGATAACCCCCGGGGCTACAGCTCGCCCGTGGGCTCCGCTTCCTCTTCGTCTTCCCAGCGGCGGCGGCGGGGGCCACGGCTGCCCATGTTGACGTAGAGCACCACGCTCACCACACCGATGATGAGGCCGATCCAGAACTGCCACATGCCGAGCGGGTTGCCGCTGAAGATGCCGAACAGCAGGAGCACGGCGATGTCGATGACGAGCGCGATCAGGCGCTGGCGCGGCGGTGCGAGCTGCACCACCCAGGGCGCGGCAATCGAGATGATGAGGAGCAGGATCGAGCTCATGTCTCCAACCGATTCGGGGATGCACGCCGGGGTGGCGGCCATTTCCAGCGCGAGAGCGTAGCGGAGGCGGGCGAAATCGCGCGTGCAGGCCCCCCGTCGCTACTCTCGGACCGTGCGCGCCGTGGGAATCCACCTGCTCCAGGACGCGCGGCGCGATGACGCCCCCGGGCGCTCCGCCGTGGCCGGGATCACCCCTGACAACCGCCTGTCAGGGGTGCAGATGTGCCGTTCCGATGGGGAGATCGTGGGTGCGGTGGGCGAGTCGCCGGCGCTCGTGCTCGTGGATGCGCCGCTCGTGGTGCCGGCGGTGGCGGGGCGGCGGGACGTCGAGCACGTGCTCGCGTGGCTGGACATCCCCGCCTTCCCGGTGACGCCGGCACGCATGCAGAAGGCCTACGGCGGGGCGCGTGGGGTGCATCTGGCCGAGGCGCTCGTGGACGCCGGCCATGTGGTGGCCGAGGCGCTGCCCGACCAGGTGCTGAGGCAGCTCATGTGGGATGCCGATCATCCCGATGGGTCCCCGGTGCTCCCCCTCGCCGACTACCGCGCGGCGTGGCTTGGTATGCGGGCGCCGGCCTTCCGCCCGCGGGGTGGCCGGGCCCGCAACGATGGCCTGGCACCCGCCCGTGCGCTGCTCGGCGCGGCCGCCGACCTCGCCGCGTGGCCCGCGCCGGAGCGCGAGGGCGACCTCGCAGACCTCGATGAGGCGGCGGCCATCGACGCCGTGGCGTGCGCGCTGCTCGCACGCCGATGCCTCGACGCCCCCGGCGACCGCTGGGCGCTGGTGGGCGACGCCCAGCGGGGGCGGGTGGCCCTGGCGGCCTGCCCCGAGATGATCGACCGCGCGGGCATCAACATCGCGCGCCTGCGGGACGAGGGGACGATCGCCATCCCCGCGCAGGTTGCGGGGGCACAGGTCGGCCCGCCACAATCATGGTGAGCCGCGGAGGACCGCGGGAACCCGACCGGGAGGCACCCCGTGTCCACTGACAGCGTCTACAAGGTCATCGAGATCGTCGGCACCAGCAGCGAGTCGTGGGAGGCCGCCACCCGGCTTGCCGTCGAGACGGCGTCCAGCACCCTGCGCGACCTGCGCGTGGCGGAGGTCGTGAAGCAGGACGTCACGGTGAAGGACGGCACGGTCGACCGCTTCCGCGTGCGCCTGCTGATCAGCTTCAAGTACGAGCACTGATCCGGGCGGCCCCGGGCGGCGGTCACGCCGGGCGCACCGCCATCGGCAGCACCTCCACCGGCGCGGCGTCAAGCGCCTGCGCGAGATCGTCCGGACCCCGGTACGGCCGGTCATCGATGAACCGGGCCTCCACGGGCGCAGCCACCTCGTCGACGGCGAGGGGCCAGGGGTGGAGCGCGCACGCGAGGCCCGAAGCTTCGCCGGCGCCTCCGGCTCCGCCGTTCGCCGGGCTCACTGCGATTCCCACCCCCCGCTCATCACCCGGGCAGCGGGGAACGCGCGGGAGGGTCCATGACTCGCCTCCCACGAGCCCCCTCCACGTGAGGTAGAGGCTGAGCAGGTCGATGGCCTGGAGTATGCGGTAGGAGGTCCACGCCCAGCACGCGAGGTCCGGGCCCTCGCCCAGGCGATCGCGCAGCTCCCTGCACCCGGTGGCGCGCTCCAGCACGAGCGCCCGGGCGGGCCCGGGCCTCTCGTCAAGCGCCGTCACCTGCCCGTCGAGCCCGAAGCGCCGCATCACGAGGCCCGCTCCGTGCATGCCCACGAGCAGTTCCACGCGGTCGCCGCGCTCCGCCGCGGCGGCGGCGCTGGCGCGGTGGATGGCCACGTGCTCGGCGATGTCCATCGCGACGAACCCCTGCGGCTCGCCATCGGGCAGCACCTGCGGGTGGCGCTCCCACTCGCGCCAGCCCTCGTCGTGCCATGTGGTGGCCTCCACGATGGCGTCCCAGTGGTCGGGGCATGCGAAGGCCTCGTTGCCCCAGGCGCTGACGAGCAGGCCGCACTGCTCCTGGTGCGCCACCTGCGTGATCACGCGCAGCCGGCCATCGACGCGCGCGATGATCACGCGCGGCCCCCACGTGGCCCGGCCGCCATCGCCGCCTCCCGCGTCACGCCGTGGCGGGCACGTGCGGGCTGCTGAGCATGTCGTCGAGGTCCGACGGCAGCAGGCGCGTGGCACCGGCCGGGCCCATGCTGCCGCGCCAGTAGGGCTCCACGGGCGGAGGATCCTCGAGCAGCGGCCCCACGACCCGCCACTGCTCCTCCACCAGGTCGCCGCGCGCGAACAGGCGGCGCTCGCCGGTGATGGCGTCTCCCAGCAGGCGCTCATAGGCCGCCGGGCCGGGAAGGCCGAGGCGCGTGGAGTAGTGCACCGAGAGGTCCACGGTCTCCATCACCACGCGGTCGCCGGGCTGCTTCACCTGCATGCTGAGCTCGATGAGGTCGTCGGGCTTCATGCGGAAGCGCATGCGATTGGGCTCGAAGGTGCCATCGGCGTCCGGGAACAGCTGCCGTGGCGGGGCCACGTACTCCACCACCGCCTCGGTGAGGGTGCGGGCCATGCCCTTGCCCGCGCGGATCGTGAACGGCACGCCGGCCCAGCGCCAGGAGTCGATCTCGAAGCGCAGGGCGCAGTAGGTGTCGACATCGCTGTCGGGCGGCACGCCGGGCTCCTCGCGGTAGCCCTCGTACTGCCCGCGCACGATGTTGCCGCGCGTGAGGGGCCGGATGGAGCGCAGCACCTTCATCTTCTCGTCGTTGATCGAATCGGCATCCATCGTGACCGGCGGATCCATGGCGAGGATGCACACCAGCTGCAGCAGGTGGTTCTGCACGACGTCGCGCAGGCACCCCACCGTCTCGTAGAACGCCCCGCGGCCCTCCACGCCGAACGACTCGGTCATCTCGATGTGCACATGGCTCACGTATCGCCTGTTCCACAGCGGCTCGAGCATGGTGTTGCCGAATCGCGCCACCAGGAGGTTCTGCACCTGCTCGTAGCCCAGGAAGTGATCGATGCGGAAGATCTGGTCCTCGCGCAGCTCCGTCGAGAGCATGCGGTTCAGCGCGATGGCCGACTCGAGGTCGCGCCCCAGCGGCTTCTCCACCACCACGCGGCAGTTGGCGGTGAGGTCGTGATGCGCGAGCGCATCGACCACGTCGCCGAAGAGCCCCGGCGGGATCGCCAGGTAGAACACCGGCAGCGAGACATCCGTGAGCACCGCCGCGAGCTCGTCGAAGGTGGACGGGTCGGAGTACTCCCCGTGTACGTAGCGCATCGATGCGATGAGCCGCTCCGCGGCCTCGTCGCCGTCGGGGACGCCGGCCTCGCGCAGGGAGTCGCGGATGCGCTGGCACAGGCGATCGAGGGTCCACCCCTCGCGCGCGATGCCCACCACGGGAATTCCCAGCTGGCCGCGCGCCTCGAGCGCGTGGAGGGCCGGGAAGAGCTTCTTGTAGGCCAGGTCGCCGGTGGCCCCGAACAGCACCAGGCAGTCCGCGCGGTCGCTCATCCCGTGGCCTCCGCATGGCCGCCGAATCCGCGCCGCATGGCCGACAGCACCTTGTTGGCGTACTCATCGTTGCCGCGGCTGGCGAAGCGGCTGAACAGCGCGGCCGCGAGCACCGGCACCGGCACGCCCTCGTCCACCGCCGCCTGCACGGTCCAGCGCCCCTCTCCCGAATCGGACACCCGGCCCGAGAAGCCCGCGAGGTCGGGGTCGCGCGCGAGCTCGTCGGCCGTGAGGTCGAGCAGCCACGACTCCACCACGCTGCCCCGGCGCCAGAGCTCGGCCACGGCGGGGATGTCGATGTCGTAGCGGTAAAGCGATGGGTCGGAGAGCGGTGCCGTCTCGGCATCCGCCGCACGCTCGGCCGAGCCCGCATTCGCGTGGCGCAGCACGTTGAACCCCTCGGCGTACGCCGCCATGAGCCCGTACTCGATGCCGTTGTGCACCATCTTCACGAAGTGGCCCGCACCTGCGGGTCCGCAGTGCAGCCAGCCGCGCTCGTACTCGGTGGTGTCCCCATGGCGCGCGGGCGTGCGCGGGGCCGCGTCCACGCCCGGGGCAAGGGCCTCGAGCACCGGCTCGAGCAGCTCGACCGCGGCGGTGTCGCCCCCCACCATGAGGCAGTAGCCACGATCCAGGCCCCACACCCCGCCGCTCACCCCGGCGTCCACATGGTGGATGCCGCGCCCGGCCAGGGCCTCGGCCCGGCGGATGTCCTCGTGGTAGTGGCCATTGCCCCCATCCACCACCACATCACCCGGCTGCAGGTGCTCCGCGACCTCGTCGATCGCCGCGCTGGTCACCGCCGCCGGCAGCATGAACCACACCACGCGCGGGGCGTCGAGGGCCGCCACCAGCGCGGCGGCGTCGGACGCGCCGTCGGCGCCCCGCGCCTGCACGGCCTGCACCGCGGCCGGGTCGCGGTCGAACCCCACCACCTCGATGCCGGCGCGCACCAGGCGCTCCGACATGTTGGCCCCCATCCTGCCGAGCCCGATCATCCCGATCCGCATCCCTGCCCCCCGGTGTTGCGACGCGCCCTCGGCGCCGCCATGGGCAAGGGTACCCTCACGGGCATGCGTGAACGCGTGGTCCCGGGGGACGACCTCGCCGCGGCCCGATGGGCCGCCGGGCGAATCGCGGCGATCCTCGCCGCGGCGGTGGATGCGCGCGGGTGGGCGTCGCTGGCTCTCTCGGGCGGCCGATCGCCGTGGGTGATGATGGAGCACCTCTTCCACCGCGACATCCCCTGGGGCTCGATCGACATCCTGCAGGTGGACGAGCGCGTGGCGCCGGATGGCGATGACCAGCGCAACTGGACGCGCATCGCCCCACTGCTGGCCCAATCACCCGCGTCAGCGGCGCGTACGCACCCGATGAGGGTGGCCCAGGGCGCCGACGCGGCGGTGCGCGACTACCTGGCGGTGCTGCAGGGGATGGCCGGGCCCATCGACGTGGTGCAGCTGGGCCTCGGCGACGACGGCCACACCGCGAGCCTGGCGCCGGGCGACCCGGTGCTCGACGTCACCGATGCGCCCGTGGCGGCCACGGCCCTGCCGTTCAACGGCACCAGGCGGGTCACCCTCACCTACCCCGCGCTCGATGGCGCGCGCGAGGTGCTCTGGCTCATCACCGGTGCGCAGAAGGCCGCCATGGCCGCGCGCCTCGAGGCCGGGGACCGGTCGATTCCGGCAGGGCGCGTGTGCGCGCCGTCGCAGGTGCTCGTGCTCGACCGGGCGGCGGCGTCCCCCGCGATTCCCCCTACGGGCGCGGGGGCCACGGCGTGACCGTGGACGCCGGCACCCGCTCGCGGCGCCCGCCGTCCGGCGCGGCGATGACCGCGTGCGCGCCGTCGAACCCCTCGAGCACCCCGAAGCGCCACCCCCGGCGGTGCGGGTAGCGCACCTGGTCGCCGGGCACGAGGTCCGGGTAGGCGAGGCTCATCTGGGCGGGTGTCGAGTGCGGATCGGCTGCCATGTCCATCGTCACGTTTCGCTGCACCCGTGACATCCCCTGCGCCGCCGCGCCTGTCGCCCCGCTAGTGTCGCCGCGCGCCTCACCGGTGGCGCCAACGACAGCACGACCTTCAAGGGGACCGCATGAACACGACCGAGTTCGCAAAGGCACTCGCCGCACGAACGGACATGAGCGTGGCCGAGGCCACGAACGTGACCAAGCACTTCCTCGACCTGCTCAAGGAGGGTGCCAACAAGGGCGAGCGCATCGCGTTCCTCGGCTTCGGCACGTTCTCGGTGACGCGCCGCGCGGCCCGCACCGGCGTGAACCCCCGCAACCCGAGCCAGAAGGTGAAGATCCCCGCCCGCAACGTGGTGCGCTTCACCCCCGGCGCTTCGCTCAAGGAGGCCGCGAACGGCAAGTTCAAGCCCCTTGCGGCCGCGAAGACGGCCGAGAAGAAGGCCGTCGCCACGGCCAAGAAGGACGTGAAGAAGGCCACGACGGCCGCCAAGCGCACCACCGCGAAGGCCAAGGCCACCGTGAAGAAGGCCGCCCCGAAGAAGGCCGCTCCCAAGAAGCGCAAGTAACCCGAGCGGGGGGCCGGGGCGATGGCCCCGGCCCCCCACGGGAATCACCCGGCCACGGCCTGCACGGCCATCAGCCGGGCACGGCCTCCTGCACGGCCATCAGCCGGCCGCGGCCTCCACGGGCTCGCCGGTGCGCAGGCGGCACACCCCGGTGCCGGCGCAGGCCTCGCACTCGGGCACCTCACCCCTCACGTGCGCGAGGCAGTACTCCACCCGGGCACTCACGACATCGGCCATGAGCGGGTGCACGCCGAACGGCGCGGCGACCAGGTACTCCACCCCGGGGTGGCGCGACGCGGCCTCGGCCGCGAGTTCCGGGATGTCCTGGTTCCAGTGCTTGCCCGGAAGCAGGAAGTAGGGCTGGATCACCACCATCGTCGCCCCGCGCTCCACGCAGCGGTCGAAGGCGGTGGAAATCGACGGCTCGGCGAGCTCCATGTGCGCGGGCTCGACGATGTCGTACTCGAGGCGCTCGCTGATGGAGCTGCGCGTGAGCTGCTCGAGCATCTCGTTGCTCTCGGCGCGACGGCTGCCATGGTCGACGACGATGACGCCGATGCGGTGGGTGTTCTCTGATTCGGCCATGGCGCCGATGATAGGACCGTCCGGCTCAGCCGGGGCGGAGAACGAGCATCTCGTCGCCGTTCTTGATGAACTCGTAACCGACCCGACGCACCTCGCACGCCACGCCGCTCGCCGCGAGGTCGTCCATGAGCCGTGGCAGATCGGGCCAGCGCACGGTGGTGGTGTCCACCAGCGGGAACATGCGCACCTCGTGGGTGGCCACGCGCGCCAGTTCCTGCGCGTAGCGGAGGTGATCGGCGTACCCGAAGTGGTCGGGATACACGAACATCAGGTGCGACGACACCACAAGGCGGAATGCCCCGTCGTCGAACGGCAGGTTCGGCAGGGCCCCCGCCACATAGCGGTCGGGGTGGGCACGGCGGTCGGCGTCGAACACATCGAGGGCCCCCATGCGCCGGGCCAGGTGATCGTCCTCGTCGCGGAAGAACGTCCAGGCGGCGTAGGCGTGGGCGTTCTCGCGCACGTAGCGGTTGCCGGCCTCGGTGTCGCGCCGGGCCCGCCGCATCAGGTCGTCGTGCGGGTCGGCGTACTCGGGATCCACGGCCGTGACGTCCGCGCCCAGGGCGCGGGCGCCGCCCGCGAATCCGCTGGCCCCGGCCGGGCAGTCGAGCACGGGTCCGGCGAGAAGGTCGGCCTCGGTGAGGTCGAACATCGCCACGTACTCATCGAATGGTCGCGCCGTGACGATGATGTCGCCGAGGCCGCGGTAGTCCCGGTCACTCACGCGACATCCTCCGCGGCGTCCCGGGCATCGGCCATCCCGCCGGCAGCCGCACCCGCGGGCTCGAGCCTCACCACCGCGGCAGACCCGACCGACCCGTAGCGCGCGGGGGCGCACGTGAGCACGATCACCTGGCTCCGTGCCCCCGCGGCGGCAAGGGCGGCCCCGACGCCCGACAGCCGTGCGGAGTCGGAGTAGCCCAGGGCATCGTCGATGATCACCGGCGCACCGCCGTCCGCCGACACCAGCGTGGCGGCAGCGAGCCTTCCGATGACCGCCAGCTGCTCGCGTGCGCCCCCCGACAGCGCCTCGTAGGGCACCGTGACGCCATCGTGGGTGCGGGTGGTCACCTGCAGGGTGTCGTGGTCCACCTCCACGCTCGTCCCCGGTCCGAACACCAGGCGGGCAAGGCGCTCCACCTCGGCGCGGAACGGCGCCACGTACGCCCGCCGGGCCTCGTCGCGGTGACGGGTCATGACGTCGTGAAGCAGCTCCGCGGCCGCCGCCTGCCTCTCGGCCCGGGCGAGCTCGTCGCGCGCGTGGGCCGCGGCGTCCTCGGCCCGGGCCACGCGGTCGGCCAGCCCATGCTCGCCCGCCTCGCCGATCTCGCCCAGCAGGCGCTCGGCCTCGAGCGCGCGATCGGTGCGGTCACGGGCCGCGCGATCCACGGCCTCGCGGGCATTGTCGGCCAGCTGCCGCACCGCCTCGGGGTCATCACGCTCGAGCGCGGCGAGCTCGTCGGCGTGGCGCGCACGGGCCGCCTGGGCTGCTGCCGCGAGATCCTCGGCCTCGCGGGCGATCTCGTCGTCCCCCGCCTCGGCGCGAGCGGCGGCCAGGGCGTGGCGGTCGGCATCCAGGCGCGTGGCCTCGGCCTCGATCCCCCCCTGCACACCCGCGCGCCGCGCGGCGAGATCGCGCAGCACCGCGGCGGCGGCGTCGTGCGCCGCCCGTGCGGCGTGCTCCGCCGTGCGCGCGGCGTCGCGCGCGCTCGCCGCAGCAGCCACCGAGGCATTCGCGGCATCCAGCGACTCGGGTGGCTCCTCGCCGGCGTGGTGCGCGGCGATGCGCGTGCGCGCCCGTGCCAGCTTGTCGTCGATCTCCTCGGGCGTCAGGTCGCGCAGGGCCCGGCCCCGGGCATCGCGTGCGGCCTCAACCCGGCGCTGCCGGTCGAGCCGCTCGCGCTCGAGCACGCGGGCGCGGTCGAGGGCATCAGTGGCGGCGGGGTCGAGGCCCGCGCGCGCGAGCAGGTCGGCCAGGTGCTGCTCGGCGGCCTGCTGATCGGCCCGCGCGGCCACGCCGTCGCCCTCCACGCGTATGCGTGCCACGCCCGGCAGCACCAGGGCCTCGCCCACCGGCAGGTGCACCAGGGCCTCCTCGCCGGCCGCCAGCAGGCGATCCTCGTCGCCCTGCACGATGCGCTGCGGCGACTCGGCCTCGATGGCGAGCCTCGCACCCGATGCCCGCGTGCGCTCACGCGCCACGGCCACCTCGAGGGCGGCCTGCTCGATGCGCTCCATGAGGTCGGCATCGATCGCGCACCCGGCCAGGAACTCCTCGGCGGCGGCGATCTCCTCCTCGGCGGCCACCACCTGCTGCCGGCGCTCATCGAGCAGCTCCACGTCAAAAGCGTCCCGCACCGCCTGGGCGGCCGCGGCCGCCGCATCGTGGGCCTCTTCCGCATCGCGCATGGCCCGCATGGCGCGTGAGAGATCCTCATCGGCCGCGGTGGCGGACCGCGTGGAGTCGGCGATGCGACCGTCGAGGCGCGCGGCATCCTCGGCCGCCGCGGCGGCACGCTGCTCGCCGTCGGCCACTGCGCGGGCGAGGGCCTCACGTGCGGCCCGGCGCTGGGCGGCCTCGCGTGCGCGGGCCTCCGCGCCCCCGGCGTCGCGATCGAGCGCCGCCACGCGGTGCTCGCGCTGTTCCACGGCCAGCAGGTCGGCGGCCAACCTGTCGCGCGCCTGCACGAGATCGGGGTCGCGGGCCTCGCTCTCGGCGATCTCGCGCATGATGCGGCGGTGCTCCTCGATGCGCCCCTCCTGGCGTGCGAGGGCCTCGCGTGCCACCGCGATGTCGTGCTCGGCGGCAGCCGCGGCCTCGCGCAGGTCGAGGCGCGCACGATTGGGCGATCCGGTCGGCGTGGTCCACTCGAGGCGCACGGCATCGATGCGCTCGAGCAGGGAGCCGTCGTCGTCGTCGGATGCCGCGTTCAGGCCCGCCGCGGAGTCGAGTGCGCGTGCCAGCGTCGCGCTTGCCCCGAGGTCGGCCTGGGCGAGGGGCATGCCCTGCTCGTGGCGCAGTGCCGCGAAGAGCGGGGCGTCGAGAGTCTCCTCGAGGATCTCGAGCACGCGGTCGTGCGCGGCCCGCCCCGTAAGCTGCTCGGGCGATGGACCCTCCACGCGCAGTTCGGTGGCGGGGCCCTTCACCCACCTCTTCGCGTAGGTAACGCGGTAGTCGCCGGTCTCGAACTGCATCTCGGCCCATGGGCCCACATCGCGCCCCACCGGCTGGGCGGCCTTCACCCGCGCCTTGCCCGACGAGTCGGGGTCGGCCAGCAGCATGTCGATGGCATCCGCGATGGTCGACTTGCCCACCTCGTTGGGTCCCTCGACGATCGTCACCCCGTCGCGCGCGAACTGCACGTCGGCCGCACCGACGCCACGGAAGTCGCGCAGCGATACGCGGAGGATCCTCACGAGGCCCTCGTCAGTCGGTGCAGCAGGCGAAGCGCATCGTGGGCGGCCTGCTGGTCGGGACCCTCGCCCGCGGCGAGCGCCGCGATCTCGTCGGCGGCGTCACGTGCATGCCCCTGCAGGCCGAGCGCGTCGATGTCGCCATCATCCACCACCACGGCCAGGTCGCTGCGCCCCTCCGATCGCGTGAGCGACGCCAGCACGTCGGCATGGTCGTCGAGCACCTGCTGCAGGCGGGCATCCTCGGCCACCCCGAGCGATCCGGTGAGCGCCAGGCGCACCACGGCGCGCGACTTGTCGGGAACCGCATGGAGCTCGGCGTCGAGCCGGTCGATGTCGTCGATGCCGTCGAGGCGCGCGGCGATGCGCGTGAACGCCCAGCGGCCCACGCCATGCTCGTGCACCTCCACCCCCTGGGGGCCGACGTCGACCACCAGCACCTTGCCGGGGTCGGCCTCGTCGTGATCGGTGGCCACGGGCGACCCCGGATACCTGATACGCGGATCGTCCCCCACCTCGCCGGCCGAGTGGCGGTCGCCCAGTGCCACGTACGACACCGCACCCGCGAACAGCGCATGGCGCAACCCCTCGACGCGGATGAGCGCCGGGTCGTCGGCATCGGGCGACAGCACGTCCACCGCGCCGTGTGCCGCGAGCACGCGCACGCCGTCGCGCGGAGGCGCGAGGCCCTCCAGCGCAGCGGCGGCGAGGTCGCGGCCGGGCCTGCGCGTGTGCCACGGAGCACCCACCACCTCCACGCCATCGGCCACCGCGATCGGCGTGGAGTCGGTGATCACCCGCACCCCGTGGGGCAGCCGATCGGCGAACGCCGGTGATGTGTAGATCGACCCCGCATCGAGGGGGTCGTGGTTTCCCGGGAGCAGCAGCACGGGCACCGTGAACTGGCCCAGCGCATCGAGGGCGCGGGCGGCCACCTGGCGGTCGACATGGTTCGAGTCGAAGAGATCGCCGCAGGCCACCACGAACGCGCAGTCCTCGTCGGCGGCGATGCGGGCGATGTCGCGCACGGCGTCGATGCGATCGTCGACGAAGCGCGCCTGGGCCTCCGCGGACAGGAAGCGGCGCGTCATTCCGAGGTGCCAGTCGGCGGTGTGGAGAAAGCGCATCGGACTCACGAGGTTAGGTCGCGGGCCGGACGCGCGGGCATTACGCGGGCAGGGCCCGTCAGCCGGCCGTGAGCCCGGCGCGCATGGCATCCACCGGGGGCTCGGTGCCCGTCCACTGCGCGAACGCCGCGGCCCCCTGGTGCAGCAGCATCCCGAGGCCGTCCACGGTGCGCGCCCCGCGTGCCGCCGCGGCATCCAGCCACGGGGTGGGCTCGCGCCGGTACACGATGTCGTAGGCCACGGTGCCCGGGCCGAGGGCGTCCAGCGGCAGCTCGGCGGGAACCTCGTCGGTACCCATGCCCAGGCTGGTGGCGTTCACCACCATCACGCAGTCGGCTGCCGCGGCCTCCATGGCCTCGCGCGTGAACTCCACGGGCTCGCCGAGCGCGGCCGCCCTCTCGCGGGTGCGGTTGGCCACCCGCAGCCGGGCTCCCCTCGTGGCGAGCGCGAAGGCGATGGCCTTCGCGGCCCCGCCTGCGCCCACCATCAGGACGTCCTGCCCGTCGAGATCCACCGGCGCGGCCTCATCGAGCGCCCGGAGGAACCCCTCGGCGTCGGTGTTGTCGCCCCGCACCCGGCCATCCCCCAGGGGCACGAGCGTGTTCGCCGCCCCGATGGCGTCCACGGCCGGCGTGACCTCGTCGCAACAGGCGAGCACCGCCTGCTTGTGCGGGATGGTGACGCTGAGGCCCGAGCACCCCGCGTGGAACAGGCCGCGCACCGCCGGCTCGAGGTGATCGGGCTCGATGGGAAACGCCAGGTAGGCCCAGTCGAGGCCCAGCGCCCGGAACGCCGCGTTGTGCATGGATGGCGAGAGCGAGTGCGCCACGGGCCATCCGATGACCCCGGCGAACCGCGTGGCGGACGTGGGCCAGGGGGCGTCCATCACCCGTTGGCGGCCGCGCGCTTGATGTTGGCGATGTGCTGCGCCTCGGTGGTGGCGAAGTAGTGCAGGTCGGTGCCGTCGTTCTTCGAGACGTAGTAGAGGTACTTCGACGGAATGGGATTGGCCGCGGCCCGGATGGAGTCCTCGCCCGGGTTGCAGATGGGCCCCGGCGGCAACCCGAAGTACTTGCGCGTGTTGTACGGCGATGAGATGTCGAGGTCGGCCTTGGTGAGCTCGGCCTTCCACGACCCCACCGCGTACTGCACCGTGGCGTCGATGTCGAGGCGCATGCGGGCCCGCAGGCGGTTCTCGATGACGCCGGCGATGATGCGCCGCTCGCGCGTGGTGCTGGCCTCGCGCTCCACGAGCGACGCGATGATGAGCACGTCGTACTTCGTGAGGTTCTTCCGCTTCGCCGCCGCGTAGCTGATGCCGGCGGTGCGCTGCGCGTAGGTGTCGAGCTGGTAGTTCACGAGGTCGGTCACCGGCTTCTTCGGGTCGACCGGATAGGTGGCCGGGAAGAGGAAGCCCTCGAGCGAGGTGGGCTTCTTCAGGCCGGCCAGCCGCTGGCCGATCTTCGACGGGTCGGTGGCCGCCATGTACTGCGCGGCGGGGATCCCGGTCTTCTTCTGCACGATCTCGGCCATCTCGCTGCGGCGAAGCCCCTCGACGAAGAGCACGTCGATGGTCGTCGGCGTGGTCTGCGCGGACTCCCCTCCCCCGCTGTCGCCGCCCCACGTGGCCCACAGGCCGACGACGATCACCACGAGCGCGAGGATCGGGATGACGATCGCCAGCACCTTGCGGCCGGCCGGCGTGGCGCGCGGTGGCCGGCGGCGACGGCCGCCGGGCGGGGGCGCGTCGGGGCTCATGCGGCCTCCTTGCCGGCCGCCAGCCAGGCCTCGAGGATCACACAGGCGGCAAGGCTGTCGATGTCGGTGCTCGAACCGGTCTCCCGCGCACGCCGCTCGGCCTCGGCCGTGGACATGCGCTCGTCGATGAGCACCACGCGCGCATCCACGCGGCGGCGAAGCCGACCGGCGAACGACGACGCGTGGTGCGCCTGCTCCCCGGCATCGCCCGACATCAGCAGCGGCTGCCCGATGACGATGACGTCCGGCTGCTCGCGGGCGATCACCGCGTCGAGCTCGGCGGCGCCCTCGGCGCGGTCGATCTCGCGGATCACCTGCAGCGGCCGGACGAGCGTGCCCGTGGGGTCGGTCACCGCCACCCCGGTGCGGGCGCGCCCGAGGTCGAGCGCGAGGGCCTTCATGCGGCTGGCCGGCGCAGCACGTCCCAGGCGCGCTCGATGGCCTCCGCCATCTTCGATGGGTCCTTGCCGCCGGCGCGGGCCATGCCCGGCTTGCCACCGCCACCTCCGCCCACCACCGGGGCGACCTCGCGCATGACGTCGGACGCCGACAGGCCCGCCGCGATGGCGGCGTCGTCGAAGTTGGCCACGAGCAGGGCTTTCCCGTCTGCCACGGCGCCCAGCACCACGGCGGCCCCGGGCCCCACGGCCTGCTTCACGCGGTCGGTGAGCTGCAGCAGCTCGTCCATCTCGGCGGCCTCCACCTCGGCGGCCAGCACGCGGGCCGCGCCCGAGTCCTCGGCGCCGGCGGCCACGGCGGCCACATCCACCCGACCCGAGCGGGCGCGCTTGAGGTCGGCCTCGAGGGCGCGGATGCGCTCGTCGCGCTGGGCCACCTCGGCGGCCAGCGCGGCCTCGCGCGCGCGCAGGTGCTCCACCGCCGCGAGACCGGTGACGGCCTCGATGCGCCGCGTGGCGGCACCGGTGCTGCCCTCCGACACGATCACCATGGGGCCGATCTCGCCGGTGCGCGACACGTGGCACCCACCGCAGAGTTCCTTCGAGAACTCCCCGGCCTGCACCACGCGCACCACCTCGCCGTACTTCTCCTCGAACAGGCCGATCGCGCCCAGGGAGTCGGCCTCGTCGCGGGGCATCACGGCGGCCACCACCGGGGCGTCCTCGGCCACGCGGTCGTTCACCCTGCGCTCGATCTCGGCGAGCTCGTCGGGTTCGATGCGCCCGCGGTGGGTGAAGTCGAAGCGCAGCTTGTCGGGGCCCACGTACGACCCCGCCTGGCGCACGCCGTCGCCGAGCACGCCCCGCAGCGCCCAGTTGAGCACGTGCGTGCCCGTGTGGTTCGCCTGCGTGGCGTGGCGCAGGGCGCCGTCCACCCGGGCGGTCACCTCCGCGCCCTCCGGAAGCTCGCCGTCCACGGCGATGCGCAGCACCTGGTCGTCGCCCAGGCGCAGCACGTCGAGCACCTCTGCGCTGCCGGCGTTGCCGGTGATCCACCCGTGGTCGGACACCTGCCCACCGCCCTCGGCGTAGAACGGCGACGTGGCGAGCTTTGCAAGGGCCTCGCCGCCGCCCAGGTCCTGAACGGCGCTGATGGTGGTGACCACCTCGAGGCGGTCGTAGCCCACGAACTCGGTGACCGGGCTGCGCGACGCCAGCGACTCGGCGGCCTGGCGGTCGACGCCCTTTCCCTTGCGGCCGGCGGCGCGGGCGCGCTCGCGCTGGTCGCCCATGAGGCGATCGAATCCCTCTTCATCCACGGCGAGGCCGTGCTCCTCGGCGGCGTCGCGGGTGAGGTCGAGCGGGAACCCGTAGGTGTCGTGCAGGCGGAAGGCGTCGTCGCCCGAGATCACGCCGGACGCACGCGAGCGGTCGAGGACCTCCTCGAGCAGGCGCGTGCCCTGCTCGAGCGTGCGGGCGAACTGCTCGGCCTCGGCCCCCACCGTGTCGGTGACCTCGGTGCGCTCGGCCACCAGCTCGGGGTAGGCGTCGCCGTAGCCATCGGCCACCACCTCCACCAGCCCGGTGATGCGCGACGGCTCGAGGCCCAGGTAGGCCCCCTCGCTCACGGCGCGGCGGATGATGCGGCGCAGGATGTAGTCACGGCCCTCGTTGCCCGGCCGCACGCCGTCGGCGGCGAGGAAGGTCATGGCGCGGCCGTGGTCGGCCAGCACGCGCATGGCGCGGTCCACGCGCGCGTCGGTGCCGTAGGCGCGGCCCGATGCCTGCTCGGCCCACGCCACGAGCGGGCGGAAGCCGTCGGTCTCGAACACCGTCTGCTTGTCCTGCAGGATCGCCGCGAGGCGCTCGAGCCCGGCCCCGGTGTCGATGTTCTTCGCGGGCAGCGTGGTGAGCGTGCCGTCCTCGGCGCGGTCGTACTGCATGAACACCAGGTTCCAGAACTCCAGGAAGCGGTCGGTGCCCGTCACGGGTCCGCCATCCGGCCCGAAGTCGGGGCCGCGGTCGAGGTAGAGCTCGGTGTTGGGCCCGCACGGCCCGGTGGGCCCGGCCTTCCAGAAGTTGTCGGCCTCGCCCAGGCGCTGGATGCGCTCGCGGGGGATGCCCATCTCCACCCACTTCTCGAGGGCCTCGTCGTCTGCGGGCACGCCATCCATGCCCTCGAACACGGTGATCCAGATCTGCTCGGGGTCGAAGCCCAGCACCTCGGTGGAGAGCTCGAACCCGAAGCGGATGGCGTCGTCCTTGAAGTAGTCGCCGATCGAGAAGTTGCCGAGCATCTCGAAGAAGGTGAGGTGGCGCGCGGTGCGGCCCACCTGGTCGATGTCGAGCGTGCGGAAGCACTTCTGCGAGCTGGTCATGCGCACCGCGGGCGGCTGGGCCTGCCCGAGGAAGTACGACTTCAGGGGCTGCATGCCCGCGATGGTGAGCAGCACGGATGGGTCGTCCTCGAAGGGGACGAGTGATGCGGAGGGGATCCTGAGATGGCCCTCCCGCTCGAAGTAGCGGAGGAAGCCCTCCCGGATCTCAGCGGTCGTCACGCGGGGAAATGTACCGCGCTACCAGGTGCGGGCGCGCTGCCTGGCCTCCGCCAGGTCGTCGTCGAACGCCTTCTCGGCCCGCACGCCCGCCCGGGCACCGTCCACCACGGCCTCTCGTGCGTCACGCACGACGTCACGGCCCTCGCGCCTCAGGAGGTCGGGCCAGCGCATGGGGTTGCGCTCCTTCACGGTGAGCCAGGCGATGGCGCCCGCCACGAGTATCACCGGGGTGGGGATGCGCATCAGTAGGGGCTCTCGTGCCGCGGCGGATCGGACGGGCGGCCGGCGGCGCGGCGCGCCTTGAACGAGCGCAGGGCCTCGCTGGCCGACGCCGTCACGCCGCTCAGGGCGCGCGCCGGCGCGGTGACGGCCTTCGACACGGTGCTCGCGGCCTGCTCGGCGCTCTTCGTGGCGCTCACGGCCGTGGTCATGATCTCGTCCACGTGGCCGAGCTGTGCGTTCACCTCGTCCACGGTCACCTGCACGCGGGTGAGGATCGGCACGGTCTCGTCGGTGATCTCCTCCACCGAGTTGTCGAGCTGCCCGAACAGCCCGCCCAGGCGGAAGAACAGGTAGAACAGACCCACCCCCACCAGGACCAGGAAGATGGCCAGCGCGAGGCTGGCGACGTCCGACCAACTCATTCAGTCCTCCGTGCCGTGCCCGGACCCCGCCCGGGCGATGGTTCCTGCGGCGACGAGGCGACCCTCGTCGTAGAGGGCCGCGGTCTGCCCCGGGGCTACGGCCTCGGCGGCATCCTCGAGCACCACCTCCCCGGTTCCGTCCCCCGTCACGCGGAGACGCCCCCGGAGGGGTCGCCCATGATGCCGGATTCGCACGTCGAGTGCGCGATCGGGCACCTCGTGGGCGGTGAGGTCCTCGAGGGCGATCATCGTGCGCGCCAGCGACGGGCGGGGTCCCACCACCACCTCGTTGCGGTCGGCATCGGTGGCCAGCACGTACAGCGGCTCCCCGGCCGCCACGCCCAGCCCGCGGCGCTGGCCCACGGTGTACCGCCAGAATCCGTCATGCGTTCCCACCTCGCGGCCCCCCTCATCGACGATGCGGCCGGGCCGGGGGGTGAGCCCCGAGTAGCGCTCGAGGAAGGGCCCGTAGCCCCCCTCGCCCACGAAGCAGACGTCCTGGCTCTCCACGGCGTCGGCCGCGGGCAGGCCGCGGTCGGCGGCGATCGCACGCACCTCGTCCTTCGTGAGCTCGCCCAGCGGCAGGATGACGCGCGCGAGCGTGTCCGGATCGAGTCGCGCGAGCATGTACGACTGGTCCTTCGCCGCATCGCGCGCCGCGCCCAGCACCGCGCGGGGGGGCGTGGTGCCCGCGCCGGGAACGACCTGCGGCAGCGCCGCCCCGCGGGCGTAGTGGCCGGTGGCCAGCCACCGGGCGCCCAGCAGCGCAGCGGCCTCGGACAGGATGCGGAACCGCACCTCGCCGTTGCACGTGATGCACGGGTTCGGGGTGAGCCCCTCCGCGTAGCCGCGCGCGAAGGCGTCCACCACCTCGCGGCGGAACCTCTCGGCGGCGTCGATTGTGAGGTGCGGGATGCCCAGCGCGGCGCAGGTCTCGCGGGCCAGGCGCACGGTCTCGGGGGCGCAGCACGAGCGTTCGGCGCGGGCGGCCACCGGGTCGTGCCACAGGCGCATGGTCACGCCCACCACGTCGAGCCCCTGCTCGGCAAGCAGCAGCGCCGCCACCGCGCTGTCCACCCCGCCGCTCATGGCCACGGCCACGCGGTCGCCCTTCAGGGCGATGCCCGGCGCGCCCAGCCGCTCGCCATGCCAGGCCTCCAGCGCACCCGCCACGGCGTCGGCCACGATCTCGGCGCCGTGGCGCCGCTCGGGGCCGAGGCCACCCAGGTCGCGGTCGATCGACGTGGCCGACACCCTCAGGGCGTCATCCATCGCCGCCCCGGCCAGCGCCGCGCAGGCCGCCGATGCCGCGGCCGTCGTGGCGCCACATCCACGCACGCGGAACCCCGCTTCGGCCACGCGCCCGGCCTCGACGACGATCTCGATCACCGCGACGTCGCCGCACTCCTCGGCACCGGCCTCGCCGCGGGCATCGGGCGCGCGAAGTCCGCCGGCCCCGACGGGGGCGGCCAGATGGCGCATCACCTCAGGCGGATACGGCGGCATGGCCTGACGGTAGCGCGGCGGCGAGGTTCCTCAGGAACCCTGCTCTTGAGTAAAACTTGAGGTAGCCCGAATGAAAACGCAATATGGTTCTTACACCGAGGCCCCCGGATCCGATGCCCCGCTCCCCCGGGCGGGGCATCGACGGTCCTCCCCATGAGGGGAGTCGCCCCCCACCGTGCCGCTCCGGGGCGTGATCCGAACCTGTTTCACACAGGTCGGGCAACGGGCGGGACCTCGCATTGTGCGGCCCCGACTCCATCACCCTGGTCACGAAATACGGCTCGGAACTAAGTCCGGTCGCGCACACGGTCGGGATGAGCCAACCCTAGACCCCGCCATTACCCGGCGCAACGGGTGCGGGCGGGGCGGTGCTCTTCACCGCGAGGTCCCTGAGCTGGGTGTCGTCCACCCCGGCCGGGGCCCCGGTGAGGGGATCGGCGCCCGTGGCGGTCTTGGGGAAGGCGATGACGTCGCGGATGGACCTCTCGCCGGCCAGCAGCATGACCAGGCGATCGAGGCCCAGGGCGATGCCGCCGTGCGGCGGGGCCCCCAGGCGCAGGGCCCTGAGCAGGAACCCGAAGCGGTCCTCGGCCTCGTCCGCGTCGAGGCCGATGCATTCGAACACGGCCTTCTGCACGGCCTGGTCGTGGATACGGATGCTGCCCCCGCCGATCTCCAGGCCGTTCAGCACCACGTCGTAGGCCAGGCTGCGCACGCTGCCCGGGTCGGTGGCGATGAGGTCGACGTCGTCGGGGTGCGGCGCGGTGAACGGGTGGTGCAGGGCGTCCCAGCGGTTCTCGTCGGCGTTCCAGCCCACCAGCGGGAAGTCCTCCACCCACACCGGGGCCCACGTGCCCTCGGGGATGAGCCCCCAGCGCTCGGCGAACCGGCCGCGCAGGGTGCCCAGCACCTCGGATGCCACCTGCTCGTCGTCGGCCACCAGGGTGATGAGGTCGCCCGGGGCGGCGCCGAAGTCGGCGGCCAGGCCATCGAGGAACTTCGCCACCGGCGAGCGCAGCGTGCCGTCGTCCTGCACGATGGCCCACACCAGCCCCTTGGCACCGAGGGCCTGTGCCTCGGCCATGAGCTCGTCGCCGTCCTTGCGCGACACGCCCTCGCCGGCGCCGGGCACCACGAGGCCGCGCACCACGCCGCCGCCGTCCACCACGCCCCTGAACACGGCGAAGTCGGTGCGCCCCGCGGCATCGGTCCAGTCCTGGATCTCCATGCCGAACCGCAGGTCGGGCCGATCGGTGCCGAATCGGCGCATGGCCTCGGCGTACGCCATGCGCGGGAACGGCGTGGGGATGTCGATGCCCGCCTCGGCGAAGCAGGCCAGCAGCACCTGCTCGGTGAGGTCCTCGATGTCGGCCGGCTCCACGAACGAGGCCTCGACGTCGAGCTGGGTGAACTCGGGCTGGCGATCGGCGCGAAGGTCCTCGTCACGGAAGCAGCGGGCGATCTGGTAGTAGCGCTCGAGGCCGCCCACCATGAGCAGCTGCTTGAACAGCTGCGGGCTCTGGGGCAGCGCGTACCACTCGCCCTGGCTCAGGCGCGAGGGCACCAGGAAGTCGCGCGCGCCCTCGGGGGTTGACCGGGTGAGCACGGGGGTCTCCACCTCGAGGAACCCCTCGTCATCGAGCACGCGTCGCATGGCGCGCACCACCCGGGCGCGAAGCTCGAGCGCGGCCAGGCGCCGCGGGCGGCGCATGTCGATGTAGCGGTAGGTGAGGCGGAGTTCCTCGGACGGCTCGGTGCTCTCGTCCTCCACCGAGAACGGCACGGGCTCGGTCTCGGCCAGCCGCTCGATGGCCGACACCGCGAGCTCCACCTCGCCGGTGGGGATACGCGGGTTGATGGTCTCGTCGGTGCGGCGCACCACCTGGCCATCGACGCAGATGACGTCCTCGAGGTGCAGCCGCTCCGCGGCGGCGTGCGCATCGGGCGCCTGCTCGGGGTGGAACACCAGCTGGAGGATCCCGCTGCGGTCACGCAGGTCGATGAAGATCACCCCGCCGTGGTCGCGGCGGCGGTGCACCCACCCGGATACCCGCACGGTGTCGCCCACCGCCTGCGCGGCATCCACGGCGGCGTGCGAGCGGTAGCGCCCCGCGCCGATCACGCCGCGCCCCCATCGGCCACCACGTTGCGGGCGATGTCCTCCACCGGTACCTCCACCTGGTCTCCCGTCTGCATGTCCCTGATGGTCGCACGCCCCTCCGCGTGCTCGCGCGGACCCACGATCACCACCGTGCGGGCGCCGAGGCCCGAGGCGTGGCGCATCATCGCCTTGAGGCCCTTGCCGGACGGTCCGGCCTCCACGCGCACGCCCGACCGTCGCAGGTCGCGCAGCACGGGCATGAGCGCCAGGCGGATGTCGGCGTCGGGCACCGCCAGGTAGACGTCCACCACCGGCGCGTCGGCCGCCGCCTCGCCCAGCGCGAGCGTGATGCGCTCGACGCCCGTGCCGAACCCCACGCCCGGCACCTCGGGGCCGCCGAGCGACGCCACGAGGCCGTCGTAGCGCCCGCCGCCGCCGATGCCGCTCTGGGCACCGAGCCGGTCGCAGGTGAACTCGAACACCGTGCGCGTGTAGTAATCGAGCCCGCGCACCAGCGAGGGGTCCTCCTCGAAGGGGATCCCCATGAGCCGCAGTGCCTCGAGCACGCGATCGTGGTGGTCGCGGGCCGCGTCGCCCAGGTTGTCCACCAGCAGCGGCGCGCCGGCCATGGCCCGCTGCACGGCCTCGTCCTTCATGTCGAAGAGGCGCAGCGGGTTCTCGTCCATGCGCTCGCGGGCATCGCGTGGCAGCGAGTCGGCGTGCGGCCGAAGGTGCGCGAGCAGCTTCTCGCGGTAGGCGCCGCGCCCGTCGGGGTCACCCATGCTCGAGATGCGCAGCCGCACCTCGGGCACCTCGAGGCGCGCGTAGATCTCGGCCAGCAGGGCGATCATCTCGGCGTCGAGCAGCGGGTCGTCGCTGCCGAAGGCCTCGGCCCCCACCTGCCAGTGCTCGCGGAACCTGCCGCTCTGCGGTGCCTCGTAGCGGAACATCGGGGCCATGTACCAGAGCTTCACGGGCTGCGGCAGCTTGTGCATGCCGTGCTCCACATACGCCCGTGCCACCGGCGCCGTGCCCTCGGGCCGCAGGGTCATGCTGCGCCCGCCGCGGTCGTCGAAGGTGTACATCTCCTTGCGCACGATGTCGGTGGCCGTGCCCACCCCCCGCACGAAGACCTCGGTCTCCTCGAACGTGGGCGTGACGATGCGGCCGAAGCCATTCGCCGCCATCACGTCGGCGGCCACGGCCTCCACGCGGGCGCGCACCCGCCCCTCGGCGGGAAGCACATCACGGGTGCCCTTGGGGGCACGGGGGGCCATGGGCTAGCGCCCGCCCGTCTGCTTCTGCCACCGGCGCACGGCCATGCGGTGTGCGACGCGGTCGAGCAGCATGCCCAGCGGGATCATGATGATGCCCATGACGATGGCGAAGCCCGCGGCCACCTGGGGGCTGTCGCCGTTGATGAAGTAGAGGAACAGGTAGAAGATCGCCGCGGCAAGGCCGGCGCGGATGAGCACGCTCCTGATGCCCGCCCGCTTCGGGGCGCCCTTGGGCAGGCCATCCTTGCGGCCGGCGGCCGGCTCGCCATCCTCCTGGGCCTGCACCTTGGCCTCGTGCCGCGGGTTCTTGACCGGCGGGGGACCGGCCTTCGGCCGGCGGCGACGCTTGGGGGCGATCTCTCAGTCCTCCGTTGTCTCGATGATCTTCCCGGGTGGCAGCGCCGGCAGTCCCAGGGCGTCCGGGGACGCACCGGCGAGGGCGGCACGGGGCAGCATGCCCACGAGCTCGGAGTCCCCTGCGACGAGGCCCCGCGCGGCGGCCTCCCGCCGCACCCTCTCGACCACCGCGAGCAGCGGCGTGCGGCGGTAATCCTCCACGTTCATGGACACCTGCGCAAGCCCCGTCCGCGGGCACATGAGCCCGAGGGCACGCACCGACGCCAGGCCGCCACCCTCGCCGCCCTCCCTCACCGCGGCCGCCACGGCACGGGCGTCGTCGAGCGTGGCGCCGGGCAGCCACACGTTCCAGGCCACCAGCGGCTCGCGCGCGCCCACCAGCACCACCCCCGCCGAGGGGTGTGGCGCGGGGGGTCCGGCATCGGCCGCCACCTCTCCGGCGTTCATGCGGGCCGCGAGGCCGGTGAGCCCGCCGGCGCGCAGGTGCGCCGGACGCTCGCGCCCCTCTCCCGCCGCCAGCCCGTAGAGCAGGCACGGCACCCCCACCTCGGCGCCGATGCGCGCGGCGGCGGCGCGGGCGGCGGCCACGGCGTTCGGAATCGCCGATGGGCGCAACGCCACGAACGGCAGCACGTCGAGGGCGCCCACGAATGGGTGCACGCCATGGTGCTCGCGCAGGTCGAGCAGGTCGCGGGCGGCGGCCGCCAGCGCGACCCCCGAGCCCACCAGGGCGTCGGCAGCGCCCGCCAGCGTGATGACGGTCCTGTGGTGATCGGCATCGGAGTGGACATCCAGCACTGTGACCCCGCTCACCTCCGCGGCGCGCACCAGCCGCGCGATGCGGTCGGGGTCCCTGCCCTCACTACAGTTGGGCACCGCGAGAAGGCCGCTATCCGACCGATGGGATCCGCCTCTGCGCACGCTTCTCAGGCTGCTCACATTTCTCCGGCCATACAAGTGGTCGGTCGCCGTCACGGCCTTCTCGGCCCTGGCGTTGATGGCCTGCACGATCACCCTGCCATACCTCACGCGGCGGGTGATCGACGACGTCCTGAACGGCCAGCAGCAGGACGCCCTGCTGCCCCTGGTGATCATCGTGATCGTGGTCGGGGTGATCAGGGCCTTCTTCGCCGTGATCCGCCGCATCCTCGCCGGCCACGTGAGCCTCGGGGTGGAGTTCGACCTTCGCGACAGGGTGTTCGCCCAGCTGCAACGGCTCTCGTTCGGGTACTTCGACCGCATGCCCGTGGGCCAGCTGATGTCGCGTGCCACCAGCGACCTGCAGACCGTGCGGTTCTTCCTGGGCTACGGCCTGATCTTCCTCTTCATGCACGCGTTCACGCTGGTGTTCGTGACGGTGGTGCTGCTGTTCATCAACGTGCCGCTCACGCTGCTCGCCCTGCTGATGGGCCCGGCTCTCGTGCTGGTGGCCGCGCGTGCCAGCCGCCGGTCGCACCCCGTGCTGGTGGACGTGCAGCAGAAGGTGGCCGACGTCACGCAGATGGCCGAGGAGAGCCTGGCGGGAATCCGCGTGGTGAAGGCGTTCGGGCAGGAGGGCGCCCAGGGCGAGCGCTTCGGCCTGCGCGCGCAGGAGGCCTTCTCGCGCAGCATGGACGCGGCCCGCCTGCAGAGCTTCTACCAGTCGCTGATGGGCTTCCTGCCGGTGCTGGGGGTTGCCGTGGTCATCGCCGTGGGCGGCGTGATGACCATCAACGGGGTGCTCACGCTCGGTGAGTTCGTGCAGTTCTACCTGTACCTGGCCATCCTCACGTTCCCCTTCCGGTCGATCGGGATGCTCATCGGAAGCGCCCAGCGCGCGGCGGCCAGCGGCCAGCGGGTGTTCGAGATCCTCGACACCGAGCCCCAGGTGCCCGAGCCCGCGCACCCGGTGCCGCTCCCCGCGGGCGGTGGCCACGTGCGCCTCGAGGGCGTGACCTTCGGGTACGAGCCCGACCAGCCGGTGCTGCGCGACCTCGACCTGGACATCCCGGCCGGCCGCACGCTGGCCATCATCGGCCCCACCGGCTCGGGCAAGAGCACCATCACGCAGCTGATCCCGCGCTTCTACGACCCGCAGGCCGGTCGCGTGCTGGTGGACGGCGCGGACGTGCGCGATGTGGCGCTCGACGACATCCGCCGGGCGGTCGGCATGGTGACCCAGGACCCGTTCCTGTTCTCGGACACCGTGCGCGCCAACATCGCATTCGGCCGCCCCGAGGCCACCGACGAGGAGGTCGAGGCCGCCGCCCGCATGGCGCAGGCCGACACGTTCATCCGTGCACTGCCCGAGGGGTACGACACGGTGGTGGGCGAGCGCGGCTTCACCCTCTCGGGAGGCCAGCGCCAGCGCGTGGCGATCGCCCGGGCGATCCTCGTGGACCCGCGCATCCTGGTGCTCGACGAGGCCACCGCGTCGGTGGACGCCTCCACCGAGCGCGAGATCTCGCGCGCCCTGGCCACGGTGATGGACGGCCGCACCACGCTCATCATCGCCCACCGCCTCTCGACCATCAGCCTGGCCGACGAGATCGTGCTCATCGACGATGGCCGGGTGGCCGCGCGCGGCGAGCACGACCACCTGTACGCCACCAGCCCGCTCTACCGCGAGATCCACGACCAGGGCCTGGCGCGCCCTGATGAGCTCGTGGCGAGGGAGGGCTGATGGGCACGCGCCCCGTGGGCCACGGCCACGCAGGCGGCATGCTCGGCCCGCTGCGCGAGGAGGACGAGGAGCGGGTGGTCAGGCGGCCGCGGCGCAACATGCGGCGCCTGCTGCCGTACTTCCGCCCCTACCGCCGACGGGTACTGCTGACCATCGTGCTGATGCTGCTCGTGACCGGGGCCACCCTGGCCGGCCCCGCGCTGGCACAGGTGGCCATCGACGACGGCATCGACGCCGGCAGCGTCACCGCCCTCATCGTGATCGTGTCGGTGTTCGTGGTGATCGGCCTCATCGGCTGGGCCGCCCAGTACTGGCAGGCGTACCTGTCGTCGTGGGTCGGCGAGCGCGTGCTGCTCGACCTGCGGCGCCAGGTGTTCCGCCACATGATGCGGCTCGAGCTGGGGCACCACGAGCGCACGCCCACCGGGCGCAGCGTGAGCCGCCTCACCGCCGACATCGAGGCCGTGAACCAGCTGGTGGTGGAGGGCGCGACGTCGCTGGTGATCAACGGCCTCACCCTCATCGGCGTGGTCATCATCCTCGTGCTCTACGACTGGCGGCTGGCGCTCGCGGCCTTCGCCATCTTCCCCTTCCTCGCGCTCGGCACGTGGTGGTTCCGCAGTCGCGCCGCGCGGGCCTACCGGGCCACGCGCGAGCGGGTGGCCGTGGTGCTCTCGGTGCTGCAGGAGAACCTCTCGGGCATCCGGGTGGTGCAGGCCAACGCCCGCCAGGACGAGGCCCGTCGTCGCTTCCGCGAGGCCAACCGCGAGTACCGGCGGGCCAACATGCGCACGGTCACCGTGAGCGGCATCTACTTCCCGGGCGTGGAGCTGCTGGCCGCACTCGGCACGGCGCTGATCCTCTGGTTCGGCGGCACGCTGGTGCTCAACCAGGCCCTCACCGTGGGCGTGATGGTGGCGTTCATCGGATACCTGGCCTCGTTCTTCGACCCCATCCAGCAGCTCTCGCAGCTCTACAACACCTTCCAGTCCGCCATGGCCGCGCTCGAGAAGATCTTCGGGGTGCTCGAGACCGACCCGCGCATCAGCGATGCGGCGGGCGCGCGCGACCTTCCCGAGGTGGCCGGCCGCATCGACCTCGACCATGTGTCGTTCGGCTACGGACGCGAGTACGTGATCCGCGACGTCGACCTGCACGTGGAGCCCGGCACCACGGTGGCGCTGGTGGGCCCCACCGGCGCGGGGAAGTCGACGCTCGCCAAGCTCATCGCCAGGCTGTACGACCCCGACGAGGGGTCGGTGAGGATCGACGGCATCGACCTGCGCGATGTGCGCGAGGACTCCCTGCGCGCGGCCATGGGCATCGTCCCGCAGGAGGGGCACCTGTTCAGCGGCACCGTCGCCGACAACGTGCGGTTCGCGTACCCCCTGGCGAGCGACGACGACGTGCGCCGGGCGCTCGACGCCGTGGGCGCGCTGGAGTTCGTGGAGGACCTTCCCGAGGGCATCGACACCGACGTGCAGGAGCGGGGGGCGCGGCTGTCGGCCGGCCAGCGCCAGCTCATCTGCTTCGCCCGCGCGCTGGTGCCCGACCCGCGCCTGGTGATCCTCGACGAGGCCACGTCATCCATCGACATCGGCACCGAGCGGCGCATCGAGGACGCCCTCGACCGCCTGCTCGCCGGGCGCACGGCGGTGGTGATCGCGCACCGGCTGTCCACCATCCGGCGCGCCGACCTCATCGTGGTGGTGGAGGACGGCCGCATCGCCGAGCAGGGCTCCCACGACGACCTCATGCGCCGTGGCGGCCGCTACGCCGGGCTTTACTCCGACTGGGAGCAGGCAGCGCGCTAGCCGTCGACGGCGTACAGTCGCCGTAACCCGCCTGAAGGAGAACCATGCCGCCCCGCACGAAGGCCCGACTGTCCGTCGGCGAATACCTCATCGACGCCCTCAGGAAGCGCGGCGTGAACCACGTGTTCGGCGTGCCCGGGGACTTCATCCTGGGCCTGTATGAGATCGGCACCGATCGCGGCATGAACATGGTCAACTCCACGCGCGAGGAGACCGCCACCTACGCGGCAGACGGCTACGCCCGCGAGAAGGGCCTGGGCGCCGTGGCCGTCACCTATGGCGTCGGCATGGTGGCCGCCATGGCCGCGCTCGGCGGGGCGAACAGCGAGATGGTGCCGGTGGTCCTGATCGGCGGCGCCCCGGGCATGGGCGAGCGCGATGGCCGCCGGGTGCACCACGCCGTGAGCGACGACATGGACGCACCGCGGATGATGGCGGAGCACCTCGCCGAGCACACCGTGCTCATCGACAACGCGGACACCGCATACGCCGACATCGACTGGATCCTCGATCACTGCATGAAGGAACTGCGGCCGGTCTTCATCGAACTGCCGCGCGACCTCATCTCCGCGGTGCCCAAGATCGTGTACTCGCCGCCCGAGCGGACAGCACGACGCCTGAGCTCGGCCTCGCACACGGAGTCGTGCGCCGACGACCTGGTGGCCACCCTCAAGGCGGCGAAGAAGCCCATCATCAACGTGGGCAACGAGGTGACCAAGCGCCGGCTGGGCGACCGCGTGCTGGCACTGGCCGAGCGACTGAACGTGCCGGTCGTGGAGACCGTGATGGGCAAGGGCGCCGTCGACGAGGACGACACCCAGCTCACCCTCGGTGTGTACAGCGGCGGCGGCACCATGCCGGCGCTGCGCCGGTTCGTGGAGTCCGCCGACTTCGTGATGCAGCTTGGCGTCAACGTCAACGACATCACCACGGGTGGCTTCACGAGCGGCATCAACGAGGATTGGTCGAGCAATGCCTACGACGGGCGTGCACGCGTGCTCCACCGCACATACACCGATGTGTGGCTCCCCGAGCTGCTCGACGCCCTCGAACGTCGCACGCTCCCCCGCAAGAAGCTGCCGGCCAAGATGCCCAACGGATGGGTGCGCCCGGTCGCGATGGGCGGGCGCCTGACCACCGACATGGTCGCGGCCGCGCTGAACGAGTTCATCATCCCGTCCGACATCATCACGAGCGATGTGGGCGTGGCGGCGCACCTCGCCATGGACGTCCAGATGCGGCGGGCGGGCCAGTTCCACATCGCGCGCCTGTACGTGGGAATGGGCTTCTCCATGCCCGCCGGTATCGGCGCGGCGCTCGCCCGCGGGAAGGGGCGCCCGATAATCCTCATCGGCGACGGGTCGTTCCAGATGACCGGGTTCGACCTCTCCACCGGCATCCGCGAGGGGCTCAAGCCCATCGTCATCGTGATGGACAACCACGGATACGGCGCCGAGCGCAGCATCCGCGATGGCGCGTTCAACGACATCAGCGTGTGGGACTACGCGGCCGTCGCAGAGGTGGTGGGCGGCAAGGGCACCCAGGTGGGCACGGGCCAGGAGCTGCGCGACGCACTCGCCGCCGCACGACGCGACAACAGGAACGCACACATCATCCAGGCCGATCTCGATCCCCTCGACGTGCCGCGTGCGCTCAAGGCCCTGGGCAGGGATCTGGCGGCACTCATGAACGCGAAGTAGGCACGTTCGGCTGTGCTACCTTGCCCCGGCCGTGAGGCGGTGGGGGATCGTCTAGCTGGTAGGACACTGGGTTCTGGTCCCAGGAGCGGGGGTTCGAGTCCTCCTCCCCCAGTCGCTTCACCACCGGCGGGTCATTCGCAATAATGCCCGCACGCAGTGCACATGAAGTACCCCGCAGGGCTCACGTGGCGCATTCGTCTAGGGGCCTAGGACGCCGCCCTCTCACGGCGGTAACACGGGTTCAAATCCCGTATGCGCTACCTCACGCGAAGGGCCGCCCACCGGGCGGCCCTTCGTCGTACGACGCCCCCACCGCGCCCACTGCCTGACACCCTGCACGCATGAACGCCCGGGCGCTGCTGCGCAACCCCGACGTCGCGCGCCTGCTGGGCGCGCAGTTGCTGAGCACGCTCACCTTCGGGGTGGTCGCGGCGGCGCTGGGATGGCAGGCCTACGAGCGCACCGGCAGCCCTCTCACGCTGGGCCTCATCGGGCTGGCGGAGTTCCTTCCCGCGCTCATCTTCGCGCTTCCGGCCGGGCAGATGGCCGACCGGCTCGACCGCCGGCTGGTCACGGCATTCGGCATGGGCATCGTGGTGCTCATGGCACTTGGCCTCACGGCCGACGCAGCGGCCGGCGACACGTCCGCGCTCCCCCTCTACTTCCTCGCCGCGGGCCTCGGCGTGGGCCGATCATTCACAAGCGCGGCGTTCACGCCGATGCTGGCCGCGGCGGTGAGCGCCGCCGACCTGCCGCGCACCATGGCGCTGTCGTCGTCCACCTGGCAGGGCGCGCTCATCTTCGGCCCATTCATCGGCGGGCTGCTGCAGGCCTGGGGGAACGTGCCGCCATACGTGTTCGCGGCGCTCCTCGACGTGGTGGCGGTGCTGCTCATCGTGGGCGTCACGCGCCGGGTGGGCACCGAGCACCGGGCGGCGGTCAGCGGCCCGCCCACCATGCGCGACGCCACCGCAGGGCTCCGGCTCATCCGCCACACCCCGGCGCTGCTCGGCGCGATCAGCCTCGACCTCGTGGCGGTGCTCTTCGGTGGCGCCACGGCCCTGCTGCCCATCATCGCCAGCGACATCCTCGGCGTGGGTGCCGTGGGCTACGGCGTGCTGCGCGCGGCACCGGGCATCGGGGCGGTGGCGGTGGGCCTGGTGCTCGCGGGGCGGCCCATACGAAGTCGCGTGGGTCCGGTGCTGCTCGGCGCGGTGGCGGGGTTCGGCGTGTTCACGATCGTGCTCGGCATCTCCACCGCCTACTGGCTCACGTTCGTCGCCCTGCTGCTCCTCTCGGGCAGCGACATGGTGAGTGTCTACATACGCTCGACGCTCACGCCGCTGCTCACCCCGGCCACGCTGCGCGGCCGCGTGGTGGCCGTGGAGCGGGTCTTCGTCGGGGCGTCCAACGAACTCGGTGCCTTCGAGAGCGGCGTGCTCGCGCAGTTCATCGGCACGGTCGGGGCCATCGTGGTGGGCGGTGCGATGTCCATCGCCGCCGCGGGGCTGTGGGCGCTGTTCTTCCCGGGCCTGCGCGACATCAACCGCTTCGAGGACATCACCCCCGGGCGCGACCCCGACGCCCGGTCCTAGGCGGCGAGGGCCTCGCGGATGAACGCGGCGGTCTCGGCGGGGCGCTCGAGCAGGTAGAAGTGACCGCCGAGGTCGACCGGGATGATCTCGAACCGGTGGCCGTAGGCCTGCACCACCTCCGGGGCCAGCATCGCCCCCGCGGCAAGCGCGGTGATGTGCAGGCCCAGGGCGTCGGCGCGCCCCAGGGCGGCATCCATGTCCCAGTCGAGGAGCGCTCCCAGCATGCGCACGCCGGCGTCGGGGTCCATCCCGGCCATGCGCGCGGCGATCTCGGCCGTGAGCGCGGGGTCGGTATCCGGCGCGGCGGCGCGCCGGCACAGGCCATGCACGGCCCCGGGAAAGTCCTCGCGGTACGGCATGAGCGTGGCGTCGCGTCGATCGGCGGGCTGGCGCGGATACATGTGCATGAACGTGAGCCCATCCAGGCCGATGATGCGTTGCCCCTCCCCCGCCAGCACGGCCTCGATCGCCACGGCCACGCCCATCGAGTGGCCCACCATCGGCGCACCGCGCAGGCCCTCGTCGGCAACCACGGCATCCACCAGCGCGCCGAGGTCGTCCATGGTCCACCGCGCGCTGGTGGCGGTGGAGTCCCCGTGCCACGGGAGGTCGAGCGAGAGCACCCGGTGGTCGCGCGCCAGGTCGGCGGCCACCCCGGCGAAATCGCTGCGGCGGCAGGCCCAGCCGTGGATGAGCACCACGGGCGGGCCGCTGCCCACGAGGTCGTACGCCACGCGCGCGCCCGGCAGCTCGCGAACCCGCGTGCCCCCGTCCGGCGCGCCGGCGCTCACGTGGCGTCCCCGCTCACGCGCGCCCGCCCGGCATCACGGGATGAGCGCCGGCCACTGCCCGATGTCCGGGGCCCCGAGTCCTGACGCCATGTCGTAGCCGGGGCCCGCCGTGCAGCAGATGCCGGTGGCGAAGATGTCGTTGTTGCCCACGGTGATGTCCTGGATGGCCCCGCCCAGCGGCCCGTAGAGCAGGGGGTTGAGGTAGCCCACGGCCTTCCTGCCCGCCGCGAGGCGCTCGGCGTTGATGCGCAGGATCGCCGACGCCAGCAGCGGCGCCGAGGCACTGGTGCCCTCGCTCGCTCCCACCTGCCCGTTCGTCGACGTGAAGTAGCCCGGCTGGCCCGCGAGCAGGGCCACGTCGGGCACGAGGCGCTTGGTTCCCGCGATCGCCGCGGTGGCGGAGGCCTGCGCGGTGGGGCGCGGGAAGATGACGCTCTGGCCTCCCCCGCCCCCGGCCACCACGCACGGCCACGGCATGCCGGTGAGCGTGCCGTTCTCGTTCCACACCTGCTCGGTGGCCGGCGAGCGCGTGGTGCCGCTCCACATGGTTCCGCCCACGGCGGTGACCCCGGGGGCCGAGGCCGGCCAGTTCACCGACACGTAGCCCGGAAGGCCGTAGTTGGGGAAGTTCGCGGCGCACACGTTGGCGGGTGGCCCCATCGAGCCCTGGTCACCGGACGACGCGAAGATGCTCACGCCGGATGCCACCAGGGCCTGCCCGAGGGTGTTGGCCTGCGTGAATTCCTGGGGCGACAGCATGGCGCCCATCTCCTGCGCCATCTCGCTGTAGCCGTAGCTCATGCTGACGACCGTGAGGTCGGGGAGCGCCGCGGCCTGCTCGAGGAAGTCGGAGAACGGCGTGGGGGAATCACCCGACACGTTGATGACCACCACCTTCGTGCCCGCCGGGGCGAGCGCGGCCACGAGCTCGGTGTCGAGGTTGGCCTCGCCGTTGTTGCCGGTGCCGACCTGCGTCTCGGCGCCCGGCAGGTTGACGGCGCGCACGCTCACCGGCGCGCTGCCCGCGCCGAAGCGGCAGAGCTGCTGGATGACGGCGACATCCGGCGGGTCGTAGCTCTGGTCGATCTCGAGGATCGCGATGCTCTGCGAGGGGTACGACGCCCCCGCGCCGATCTGGTCGAAGCCGTAGGCCCGGGCCATGCCGAAGGGCGTCATGGGCGTGCCCATGCCGTATGAGCTGAGGTTGACCGACGGACTGTTGGCGCATGAGTGCTTGGTGGACACCGGCTGCGACGGCTGCCCCTGGGGTGGCTGCGGCGTGGGCGTCACCCGCGTGGGGGGCACGAGGTGGCTGAGCGCGGCCACGCCGGTTGCCGGGCCCGCGATCGCGGGCGGTACGGCGATTGCCCTGGGAGCGGCCACGTACGTGCGCCCGCTGCGGGCGCGGTAGTGATGGAGGGGGACGCCCAGCGCGCGCGACATGCGCTTGGCCGCGCCGCGCACGATCACCCGGGTGCGCAGGCTGCCGACCTTCGCGGTGAGGCCGTTCTCGCGTGCCCACCGGACGATGGCGCGGATGTCGGCATCGGTGGCGCCGTGGCGGCGCACGATCTCGCGCAACGGGGCACTGCGCACCCTCGTGCCCTCGATGCGGGCGAGCAGGGCACGGCCGTCATGGCGCAGCGCGATCGACACCGCCACCTGCCGGTGGGGGTCGACGGCGCGCAGGCGCGTGGCGGCGGCGCGGTAGTGGCCCGGGGTGAGCACGCCGGCGGCGCGCGCGGTGGCGCCCTGCCCGTCCGGCGCTGCGGACCCGGGGGCGGCCCCACCGGCGGCCACGGCACCGGCCCACAGGCAGGCGCCTGCGACGAGGGCGGATACGGTCGGGGTGAGGCGGAGGGGCATGGAAATCCTCAGGTGACGATTTCGCCGGACCCTAACACGGGGGTTGCCCGTCCCCCGCGCAGACGGGTAGCGTCGCCCCATGCGCGTGGGAATCCTCACCGGAGGCGGCGACTGCCCGGGACTCAACGCGGTGATCCGCGCCGTGGTGAAGGTGGGCGTGCGCCGGTTCGGCCACGAGCACGTGGGAATCCTGCGCGGGTGGCGCGGGCTCATCGAGGCCGATGCCGCGCCGCTCACCCCGTACGACGTGAGCGGAATCCTCGGGCGCGGCGGGACGATTCTCAAGAGCTCGCGCACCAACCCCTTCCGCGACGACGACGCCACGCAGGCCGCGCTCGACGGATTCGCCCGGCTGGGCATCGACGCGCTGGTGGCCATCGGCGGCGAGGACACCCTGGGCGCGGCCAACCGACTGCATGCCGAGCACGGCGTGCCGGTGGTGGGCGTGCCCAAGACCATCGACAACGACCTCTCGGGCACCGACTTCACGTTCGGGTTCGACACCGCCGTGCAGATCGCCACCGACGCCATCGATCGCCTGCACACCACCGCCGAGAGCCACGACCGCGTGATGGTGGTCGAGGTGATGGGCCGCCATGCCGGATGGATCGCCCTCTACTCGGGAATCGCCGGCGGCGCCGACTACATCCTCATCCCCGAGAAGGAGCCCGATCTCAGCGGCCTGCTGGCATCGATCAACCAGCGCCACGCGCGCGACCTCGACTACTCGATCGTGGTGGTGAGCGAGGGGGTCGACCTGGGCGACGCCGGCGTGCAGGGCGACCTCGACGAGTTCGGCCACGCCCGCCTGGCGCAGCAGGGCGTGGGCGACAGGCTCGGGGTGGTCATCCGCGAGGCCACGGGCTACGACACCCGCGTGACCGTGCTGGGCCACGTGCAGCGCGGGGGATCCCCCACCGCGCGCGACCGCATGCTGGCGACCAGGTTCGGCACGCGGGCGGCCGAGATGGTGGCCGAGGGCCTGTACGGACGCATGGCGGCCCTGCACGGCGACGTGGTGACCGACGTGCCACTGGCCGAGGCCGTGGGCACGCTGAAGACGGTTCCGGCCGCCTTCTACGAACTGGCGACCCCCTTCTTCGGATAGCGCCGAAGGCGGGCGCCGCGATCGGGGGGCGGCGGCAGGCGCGTTACGGGCCGGCTTGATTTCCGCGCGAAGGCCGGTGCTATGGTGCCCGCCCCGTGAGCAAGAAACTCATCATCTGCGAGAAGCCCTCGGTGGCCCGCGACGTGGCGGGAGCCCTGCCCGAGACCTTCACGCAGAAGGGTGAGGCGTACGAGAGCGACCACTGGGTCATCTCGTATGCGGTGGGTCACCTGCTCGAGCAGGTGGACCCCGACGCCTACGACGCCCGCTTCAGGAAGTGGACGTACGAGGACCTCCCCATCATCCCCGAGCACTTCCGCTACCAGGCCCGCGACTCGCGGGCCGCGAAGCAACTGGGGGCACTGCACAGGCTCATGGGGCGTGCCGACGTGACGGGCATCGTCAACGCCTGCGACGCCGGGCGCGAGGGCGAGCTCATCTTCAAGCTCATCCTCGAGAGCGCGCCCGAGAAGGCCAGGGGCAAGCCCGTGGAGCGCGCCTGGTTCTCGTCGATGACCAAGGCGGCAATCCAGGAGGCCTTCACCAGCCTGCGGCCCGACAGCGACATGCGCAGCCTCGAGGACGCCGCGCGCGCCCGCAGCGAGGCCGACTGGCTGGTGGGCATGAACGGCACGCGCGCGGCCACCACCAAGGCCGGGTCGATCCGCCGGGTGCTGTCGCTGGGCCGCGTGCAGACGCCGACCCTGGCGATGATCGTGCGCCGCGACCTCGAGATCGCCGCCTTCACCCCCCAGGACTACTGGCAGGTGGACGCCACCTTCACGGGCGCGGAGTCGGATCTTCCGGGCATGTGGAACGACGTCACCAACACCCACCGCGACGTGCTGTTCACCGACAGCGACGGCAAGACGTACAAGGACCGCATCAACGCCGCCGACGTCGCGCAGCAGATCGTGCAGACGGTGACCGGGGCGCAGGGCACCGTCACCTCGGTGGAGACCAAGCCGCGCACCGAGAACCCCCAGCTGCTCTACGACCTCACCGCCCTGCAGCGCGATGCCAACCAGCGCTACGGGTTCTCGGCGTCGCGCACGCTCGCCGCGGCGCAGAGCTGCTACGACGAGCACAAGGTGCTCACCTACCCGCGCACCAACAGCCGCTACCTCAGCGGCGACATGGTGGGCACGCTCAAGGGCGTGGTGTCGCGGGTGGGGTCGGCCGATCCGCAGTACGCCGACGCCGCGCGGCAGGTGCTGGGGCTCGACACGCTGCCGCTCGGGCGCGTGGTGAACGACGAGAAGGTCACCGACCACCACGCGATCATCCCCACCGACGGCGACCACGACCTCAGCCGCCTCGGGTCGGACGCGCGTCGCATCTACGACATGGTGGCCCGCAGGTTCCTCTCGGTGTTCCTGCCGCCCGCGCGCCTCGAGGACACCACGATCATCACCGACGTGCAGGGGCACACCTTCCGCAGCAGCGGCACGGTCATCATCGAGCCCGGCTGGTACGCCGTCGACGCCATGCGCCGCCACCGCGTGGAGAAGCAGGCGCAGGCCGAGCAGGCCGTGAACGAGGACGGCGAGGCCGAGCCGAAGGACCGCACCCTGCCGTCGGTGACCGTGGGCCAGGTGCTCACCTGCGCCCGGGCCGAGTCGCTGGCCAAGAGCACCAAGCCGCCCGCGCGCTTCAACGAGGGCAGCCTGCTCAAGGCCATGGAGACCGCCGGCAAGCTGGTGGACGACGACGAGGCCGCCGAGGCCATGAAGGACGCCGGCCTCGGCACGCCGGCCACCCGCGCCAACATCATCGAGAGCCTCATCGACCGCGAGTACGTGGAGCGCGAGGGCAAGCAGCTGCGCGCCACCGACAAGGCCATCGGGCTCATCACCATGCTGGGCGACCACCTGCTCACCAGCCCCGAGCTCACCGGTCGCTGGGAGCAGAGGCTCAACGAGATCCAGGCCGGTGGCGAGTCGCGCGAGGCGTTCGAGCGCGAGATCAAGGACTTCACCCGCCAGGTGGTGGAGTGGTTCGCCGACAAGAGCCGCGACGACCTGCGCGTGCAGCGCACGATCATCGCGCCGTGCCCCATCAACCTGCCCGACGGCACCAAGTGCCAGGGCAACATCGTGGAGCAGCGCAAGAGCTACTCGTGCGACAGCTACCACGGCAAGGACGACCCGGGCTGCGGCTACACGCTGTGGAAGCAGATGGACAATCGCAGCATCACGCTCGAGGAGGCCAGGGAGTACATCGCCCAGGGCGTGCAGTCGAAGGACCTCGAGCCCGACCGCGAGGTGCTGGGCCCCTGCCCCACCGACGGCTGCGACGGGGAGATCATCGAGCGCGGGCGCTCGTACGGCTGCACATCGTGGAAGAGCAAGACCGAGACCGGCTGCGGCTACGTGATCTGGAAGCGCATGCGCGGTCGCCCCGACGAGGTGTCCATCGAGGAGGCCCGCCGCATGGTGGCCCGTGGCGAGACCAACGCCACGCCGCCCCGCGAGCCGGTGGCCGAGTGCCCCGTGCCGGGCTGTGGCGGAATGATCGTGGAGCGCCCGAAGACCTACGGGTGCAACTCGTGGAAGAGCCCGCGCAACCGCGGATGCGGCTACGTCATCTGGAAGCGCCCGCGTGGGTCCGAGCACGACGTGACCGTCGAGGAGGCCAAGGCCAAGATCGAGGCCGATCGCGCCGATCCCGACGCCGCGGGCCTCGAGCCGGTGGTGGGCGGCAAGGGCGCCAAGGGCCGCACCAAGCGCGGATCGGTGGACGCCGACGGGTCGATCGCCCGCCACCTGCTGGAGCGGGCGACCTGGACCGGCCTCGACGGCGGCGAGAAGGTGACGCTCGAGATACCCGCGGGATCCCAGAAGGGCCTGCCCGACGAGGTGGCCCAGGGGCTCGTGGCCGCGATTTCGCTCGACAAGAAGCCCCTCAAGCTCTGGTGCAAGGTGAGCGACGGGCCCGACGCCGCGCGCTCCACGCTCGAGCAGCGGCTGGCAGACCGCATCCGAAAGGCGCTGGCACCCGCACGCCGGCCTGCGGCCGTCCTCTCGGCCTGACATATTCCCCGGGTCGGGGGCGATGGGCCCCTGGTCGAGAGGAGGGTGCCATGGATGCCGACGAGGCAATCCGACTGAGGCGCAGCGTCCGTTCGTACACCGACCAGCCGGTGAGCGACAAGGACATCGACGCCATCCTCCGGCTGGCGCTCCTGGCCCCCACGGGCGGCATGGCGCAGGCCTGGAGCTTCATCGTGGTGCGCGACCCGGAACTGCGCGAGGCCGTGTCCGAGATCGTCATCCGGGGCGGCGCGAAGTACTTCGAGACCGTGCGGCCCGCTGGGCCGGACGTGAGCCCGGACGAGCACGCCGAGTGGGCACGCGGATACGCCGAGCAGGTGCTCGGCAACTACCGGCACGTGCCCGTGTGGATCGTCGGCATGGTGGTGCCGCGCCATGCATTCCCCGATGACCAGGCCGAATGGGAGCGCGTGGCCGACCTCGTGTCGGTGGGCTTCGCGATGGAGAACCTCTTCGTGGCGGCACGTGCCCGGGGCCTCGGCACCGTGCCGACGGTGTTCCACTGGTACGCCGAGGACGACTTCCGCGCCCTGCTGGACATCCCCGCCGAGTTCGAGATCCCGGTGATCACCCCGTTGGGGTACCCCACCGAGTTCCCCGTGGGGCTTCCGCCCGCGATGGCGGCCAAGCGCCGGCCCTGGCGCACGCTTGTGCATGACGACCACTGGGGCAACCCGCGGGCCTGAGCGCCCGTCCACGCAATACGAAGGGATTCGCATTCACATGGAACGCACCATGAAGCGCAGGATGGCGGCGGGCGCTGCGGCGCTGGCCCTCGTCACCGGCGGCGGCGTGCTGGCGGGCTGCGGCAGCTCCGACTCGTCGTCGGCCAGCAGCACGTCCACGGCCGCCAGCGACACCACCGCGCAGGCACCGAATGGCGTGGAGAAGCTCTCGGCGCAGGAGATCGCCTCGAAGAGCAAGGCCGCCGCCGCGAGCGCATCGTCGGTGACGGTGTCGGGGACCCTCGATATGAACGGCGATGCGGTGGGGCTCGACCTCTCCATGGGGGAGAAGGCGGCGTCGGGCAGCGTCACGCTGAACGGCATGGAGGTGCAGCTGCGTGCCGTCGACGGCAAGGTGTACCTCAAGTTCGACCCGGCCGATCTGGCGAAGGTGGTGTCCGACGACCCCAGCAGCGCGGCAGCCGACCAGATCCGCTCCGTCATCGGGGACAAGTGGCTGGTGGTTCCCACCGACTCCGGCGGCGGGGATCTTGCCCAGGTGGCCACCTTCGGCAGCAAGGACGGCTTCCTCGAGGACATCTTCAAGGACGCCAACAAGGCCACGGTGGCGGGAACGGGTGACGTGAACGGCACGCCCGTGGTGCTGCTCGAGGGATCCACCGACTCCGGCACGCTGGCCGTGCAGACCGTGGGCGAGCCCTACCCCGTGCAGATCAAGGGGAACAAGGGCGGGTCCTCCGGCACCGTCGACTTCAGCAAGTGGAACGCGCCGGTCGACGTGACCGCGCCCACCGACGTGCTCGACCTGTCGGCCCTCGCCGGGGCATCGAACTGACCATCCACCCACGCCACGAAGGGACTGGTACACACATGGAACGCACCATGAAGCGCAGGATGGCGGCGGGCGCTGCGGCGCTGGCCCTCGTCACCGGCGGCGGCGTGCTGGCGGGCTGCGGCAGCTCCGACTCGTCGTCGAGCGGCGCCGCGGCATCCACCGCGGCAGCGGAGACCACGCAGGCCGCGCCCAACGGCATCGAGAAGAAGAGCGCGCAGGAGATCCTCGGCGCGGCCGTGGCAGCGGCCAATGCGGCATCGTCGGTCACCGTGAAGGGCGAGATCACCCAGGGCTCGGAGTCGGTCGCGCTCGACATGCAGGTGGGCCAGGAAGCGGCGCAGGGGTCGATTTCGGCCCAGGGGGTGCAGGTCGAGATCAAGGTGCTCGGCGGCAAGAGCTACTTCAAGTTGAGCGGTGATGCCTTCGCGAAGATCGCCGGCGCGGACGACCCCGAGGTGGCCAAGGCGGTCTCGGCCCTGCTCGGCGACAAGTGGCTGCTGGCGCCCGACGAGAAGGCCGCCAGCGAGCTCGGCTCGTTCGGCCAACTGGCGCAGAAGGACGAGCTCCTCAAGGACTTCCTGAGTCCCGAGGGCGACGTGAGCGTCGAGGGCACCGGTGAGGTGAACGGCCAGCCCGTGGTGCTGCTCAAGAGCAGCGACGGAAGCGGCACGCTGGCCATCGCCACCACCGGCGAGCCCTACCCGCTGCAGATCAAGGGCAGCGAGGGCGCCGACAGCGGCCAGATCGACTTCACCGACTGGAACGCGCCGGTCAACGTGACCGCGCCCACCGATGTCATCGACATCGGCGAGCTCGCCAAGCTCGGCGCGAGCGCCG
>JAFMJQ010000027.1 GCA_017853415.1 Thermoleophilia bacterium
TACTACCAGTTCGCCGGACCCAACGTGACGCGCTGGCTGCAGGACGCCATCAAGCGCGGCGTCAACGTCTTCGTCATCGAGAACAGCGCCAACACCACCCCGGGCAGCAACTCGAGCAACCCGCTGTGCCAGACGGTCTCGGCCACCGACCCCGCCTGCGCGTGGTCACCGAAGGCCGACCCGTTCTACGCGCTCGAGGCGCAGCTGAAGAGCGTGGTGGGCCCGGGCACCGGGCAGGTGCGCGTGCAGTTCTCATCGCAGAACTTCAACATCACGCACCAGAAGTCGATCCTGGTGGACGTGCTCGACGCCGGCGGTAACGCCCTCAACCCCGCGCAGATCACCGCCGCGGGCGGGTCGGCGATCGTGAGCACCGGCAACCTCATGGCATACCCCAACTACTGGGGCCAGCGCACCGCCACCATCAATGGCAAGCCGCTCCTGATCAACCCGAACTACCTCACCCAGCCCGCGGCCGGGTGCGTGTACTCGCCCGACAAGCAGTGTGACGACGAGTGGACGCCGCGCGACTTCGCGATGAAGGTGACCGACCCGAACATCCTCGCCCGCGTCGCCGGCGTGTACGCATCGGATCTCTCGTGCGCGCCCGCCGGCGCCACCAACGTGCAGCGCAACGTGGGCGGCCAGTTCTTCCCGGGGCTGATCCCGGACCCGGGCGACTCCGACCCCACCAGCGCCGCGTGGCCCGAGACATGGTCCAACGGCAGCGTGTTCCAGCAGGGCGACAACCTGCCGCCGAACGGCCAGCAGCTCGGCACCTTCCCCTTCCCGGGTGTCTATCCCAACGGCTACTTCGCCTACGGGCCCGGCAAGACCGACCCCAGCTACATCCCGAGCCAGATCACGGGCAACGTGCGGGCGCGCCAGGTCAAGCTCATCAACTCCGCGCAGAAGACCCTGGTGGTCTACAACGAGGAGATGAGCGACTTCGCGAAGCCCTCCTACGGGAGCCCCGTGGACGTGAAGGCACCCTCGATCGTCAACGCGATCATCGGCGCCGGCCAGTCGGGCGTGAAGGTGACCATCGTCATGGCCAATGAGTTCTGGACGGATCCGAAGAGCGGCGCCTGGGTTCCGAACCGCACCGGCACGTCGTGGGCGAGCCAGTTCGACGAGATCATCGACCCCGCGAACTACACGAAGGCCGGCGCGATCACGCCGACGATCCTGCTCATCGACAGCAGCAGCACCGGGCCGATCTACATCCACGCCAAGGCGATCATCGCCGACGGCGTCGACGGCTGGTTCGGCTCGATCAACGCGAGCTCCGGATCGATGAACACCAACCGCGAGCTGGGCCTCGGGGTGACCAACCGCAGCGCCGGCTCCACGCCGCCGTACATCCCGGCGGTGTACAGCCCGCAGATGATCGCGACGGTGACCACGGCCGCGGCATCCGATGCCGGGAAGGGCACGTCCTGGGCACTGGCCACCGGGCCCAAGCCGCCCTACTCGCCGTTCACCGGCTCCGCGCAGTTCCCCTGCATCAACACGCAGGCGAACCCCACGAGCGGGCTGCCGCCGCGCGACCCGGCGAACCCGGCATCCCCGCCGCAGGCACCGGTGCTGATGACCCCCTAGGGGATCATCACGCCGGGGGCGTCCGTTGACGACTCCACCATGTGCTCCGGGCGCCGCTCCTCGCGCGCCCGGTCGCACATGGGAGGGCGCTGCCGAGCCCGCCGTGGATCAGTCGAGGATGCTGATGGCGCGCGCCGCGA
This sequence comes from Thermoleophilia bacterium, assembly GCA_017853415.1. Taxonomy (GTDB): domain Bacteria; phylum Actinomycetota; class Thermoleophilia; order Miltoncostaeales; family Miltoncostaeaceae; genus SYFI01. The sequence continues at coordinate 1,743 of JAFMJQ010000027.1, forward strand.
TGATGAGGATCACCATCAGCGAGAGCAGTGACTCCACCGCCATGAGCAACTTCATCCTGTGGCGCAGCGGGAGGGCATCGGCCGGCGCGAAGGACACCGAGTTGGTGAACGACAGGTAGAGGTAGTCCCAGAATGACGGACGCCATGCCCAGGGCTCCGGCAGCGTGTACTGGGCGAACAGCTGCTCATGCGGCCCGGGCGGGGCAAGGGCCCGGTGGCGCGGTCCGCCGCCGTCGATCTCCCAGAACCACACCCCGAAGACGATGACGTTGGTGAACCACACCTGCAGGGCGGCGACGATGAGGTACCTCCCCTCGAAGCCCGCCTCGCCCACGATGCCGTAGACCAGCTCCCCGATTGCCACCGCGTTGGCCAGGGTCACGAGCGCGGCGAGGGTCATGCCGAGCCGCCGGCGGCGATCACTCTCGGCCACGGGCGACGTCGCCGCCACGCAGATGAGCACCACCACCAGCACCGGGATGATCCAGCGCAGCCAGCCACCGCCGAGGATGAGGTCGCCGGGAAGGCTCACCTCCAGCAACGCGGCAATGAAGAGGGCGAGCAGCGGGGGCCATCGCGACTCGCGCCAGGGATTCGCGTCTTCGGCGTTGGGGGCCACGCGGGGATGTTGCCAGCCCCGCCCGGGGCCATGGGCTAGTGTGCGCCGCCGTGCCTACCCGGGATGACCTCAGGAACGTGGCGATCGTGGCCCATGTGGACCACGGCAAGACCACCCTCGTCGACGCCATGCTGTGGCAGAGCGGCGCATTCCGCGAGAACCAGGACGTGCAGACCCGGGTGATGGACTCGGGCGACCTGGAGCGCGAGAAGGGCATCACGATCCTCGCCAAGAACACGGCGGTGCGGCGTGGCGACCTCACCATCAACATCATCGACACGCCCGGCCACGCCGACTTCGGCGGCGAGGTGGAGCGCGGGCTCTACATGGTGGACGGCGTGCTGCTGCTGGTCGACGCCTCCGAGGGGCCGCTGCCCCAGACCCGCTTCGTGCTGCGCAAGGCGCTCGAGGCCCACCTGCCCGTGGTGCTGGTGGTCAACAAGATCGACCGGCCCGATGCGCGCGCCGCCGAGGTGGTGGACGAGGTCTACGAGCTCTTCCTCGACCTGGGCGCCGACGAGTCGCAGATCGACTTCCCGATCGTGTACGCCAACGCCAAGGCCGGCACCGCGTCGCTCGCGGCCGACCAGCAGGACGCCGACCTCGCGGTGCTGTTCGACGTGCTGCGCGACACCGTGCCGGCGCCCGAGTACACCGAGGGGGCGCCGCTGCAGGCGCTGGTCACCAACCTGGCCGCCGACTCCTACCTCGGCCGCCTGGCCATCTGCCGCGTGCACGAGGGCAGCATCCGCAAGGGGCAGCAGGTGTCGTGGTGCCGGGCGGACGGCTCGATGCAGCCGGCGAAGGTGGCCGAGCTCTTCCTCACGAAGGAACTCGACCGCGTGGCGGTGGACGAGGCCGGGCCGGGCGACATCATCGCCGTCGCGGGGATCGAGGACATCACCATCGGCGAGACGCTGGCCGACCCCGACGACCCGCGGCCGCTGCCGGTGATCTCGGTCGACGAGCCCAGCCTGGGCCTCACCATCGGCATCAACACCTCGGTGCTGGCGGGCCGCGAGGGCACCAAGCTCACGGCGCGCATGCTGAAGGACCGCCTCGACGCGGAGCTCATCGGCAACGTCTCGCTGCGGGTGCGCCCCACCGACCGCCCCGATGCCTGGGAGGTTCAGGGCCGCGGCGAGCTGCAGCTGGCCGTGCTCGTGGAGACCATGCGCCGCGAGGGATTCGAGCTCACGGTGGGCAAGCCCGAGGTGCTGATCCGCGAGATCGACGGGGTGCGCCACGAGCCCATGGAGCGCGTCACGATCGACGTGCCCGAGGACATGATGGGCGTGGTCACCCAGCTGCTCGCGCTGCGCAAGGGGCGCATGGAGCAGGTGGTGAACCACGGCACCGGCTGGACCCGCCTCGACTACCTCGTGCCGGCCCGCGGCCTGGTGGGGTTCCGAACGGAGTTCCTCACCGAGACGCGCGGCACCGGCCTGCTGCACTCGGTGTTCGACTCATGGCAGCCCTGGCAGGGGGAGATCCGCACCCGCACCCGCGGCAGCCTCGTGGCCGACCGCACCGGGGTGGTCACCACCTTCGCGATGTTCGGCCTCCAGGAGCGCGGCGTGCTGTTCGTGCAGCCCGGCGACGCGGTCTATGAGGGAATGATCGTGGGCGAGAACTCCCGCGGCGAGGACATGGACGTGAACATCTGCAAGGAGAAGAAGCTCACGAACATGCGCTCGAGCACGTCGGACGAGCTCGAGCGCCTGGTGCCGCCCCGCACGCTGTCGCTCGAGCAGGCGCTCGAGTGGGTGCGCGACGACGAGTGCGTGGAGGTCACGCCCGAGGACGTGCGCATGCGCAAGGTCACCCTCGATGCCACCCAGCGGGCCAAGGCCGCCAAGAGCCGCAAGGTGGCGGCCGAGGCCTGACCGCGGGCGCAACGTAGAGTCGGGCCATGCCCGACGTGCGCATCGACCAGAGCGTCTCCCCCGCCGCCCACCGGGCCGGCATGCTGGCCGCGCTCGAGGCCGGCCGGGTGGACAACCGATTCCACTACGTGGGCGAGCGCTCCGCGGCCATGTGGCGCGCCCTGGCCTCATCCCATTCGCCGGCGCATGCGGACGATGGCCTGGCCGCCTACGACGACGCCGCGCGTGCCGCGCTCGCGGCGCTGCCCGCGGGGCCGGTGCACGTGATCGGGGTGGCGTGCGGCGACGGCGTGAAGGAGCGCCGCCTGCTCGGCGCCCTGGTGTCGGCCGGGCGCGATGGGATCAGCAGCACGGCGGTGGACGTGAGCGTGCCGCTGGTCACCGCCGCGGCCGACGCCATGGCATCGGTGCCGGGTGTGGCGGGGGCGGACGCGGTCGCCGTGGACATCACGGCGGTCACGGACCTCTCCCCCCTGCTTGCCCCGCGGCGGCCCGGCGTGCGGGTGGTGACGTTCTTCGGCGTGCTCTCCACGCTGGGGCCGGCATCGCTGGCCGCCGCGATGTCGCTGCTTGCGCCCGGCGACGTGATCATGACGAGCGCCAACCTGCTGCCCGATCGCCCCGGCGCCCGGGACGCCGTGATGGCGCAGTACGACAACCCTCCCACGCGCGCGTGGCTCGCGGCCGTGCTGGAGGACATCGGCCTCGCGGGCGCGGGAGACATCGCCATGCGGTGGGATGAGTCGGCGGACTCCCCGGCGATCGTCGGCGAGGTGACGCCGGGTGAACCCCTGGCGGCCACCGTGGAGGGCGTGACCGTGCTCATGCCCGCGGGGCGGCCGATCCGGGTGCTGCAGTCATTCCGCCACGACACCTCGGGCCTGGAGCTGCTGCTCGCGAGTGCGGGCCTGCGCGACGTGGTGGCCTGCGTGTCGCCCAGCGGCGAGGAGGGCGTGGCGGTGGCGGTGGCCTAGTCGGCCGGGGCCAGCGCCTGCAGCGTGTCGAGCACCGCACGCACGCGGGGCACCTCATGGGTGCGGAACAGGCCGGTGCGGCCCATGGCGGCCAGCACCGCGAAGAAGGGCTCCGCAGAGCGGACCTCCTCGCGGAAGAAGTCGAAGGCGTGCGGGAGCGCGTGGCACACGGGCCACCCCAGCACGCGCAGCCGGAACGTGTTGAGGAACACCGTGGCCTGGTGGCGCACGCGGGCCTCGCCGTCGAGCAGGTTGCCGTAGTAGAAGCCCAGGCCGGGATCCACGAACAGGCGCTCCACGCCAAGCTCCCGGGCGCGCTCCACGCGCGGGCCGAAGTGCTCGATGAGCCCGGGGATGGGATCGTCGCCCAGCACGAGATCCTGCACCTCGCGCACGTTCGCCCCCTGCACGAAGCACATGATCACCGCGGCGTCGTGCTGCGCCGCGGCCTCGTACATCTCGTCCTCGCGCTCGACGCCGGTGAGGTTGAGCACCTGCGCACCGGCCTCCATCACCACCCGGGCGACCTCGGGCGAGTAGGTCTCCACCGACGTGATGATGCCGTCCTCGCGCAGGGCCCTCACCACCGGAAGCACGCCCGACACCTGGTCCTCGGGCGACACCCGCTCGGCGCCGGGGATCGTCGACTCGGCACCGATGTCCACGATCATCGCGCCCTGCGCGGCGATCACCCTGCCGCGCTCGATCGCGGCCTCGGTGGAGGGCGACACCGACTCGCGATACCAGGAGTCACGCGACAGGTTGACCACGCCCATGATCCCGGGGCGGCGGTCGGTGTCGAATGGCACCCCGCCGATGTCGAAGGCACGCACGGGCGCACGAAGCGCGTCGGCGTGTGCGTCGGCCAGGGCGGCGATCTGCGCGAGCAGGGGCGCGGGGTCGGACATGGGCGCGAACCGTACCGGCCGCGGGCTTCCCCCGACGTCGGGGGCATCATCCGCGCGGATGATCGATACCGCGACGAGAGGCGCCGAGGGCCGCAGCGTCGTGCGGAGCTTCGCCGGCCCCGCGCTCTTCCTGCTCGCGACGATCATCTACGGGACGATCGGCTATTCGATCCTCATCCCGCAGGCCAGCCTCATCGACGGCCTGTACTGGACGGTGCTCACGCTGGGCGGGGTGGGCTACCGCGATACCTACGCGATGGGCGACGCATTCGAGCTCTTCTCGATATCGCTCATCGTGCTGCTGGTGATCAGCATCACGCTGTTCGTGGCCGTGGGGTCGCGGGTGGTGGCATCGGGTGAACTCGCGAAGCGCCTGAGGAGGCGACGGATGACACGGGCGATGGAAGGCCTCTCGGGGCATGTGATCGTGTGCGGATACGGGCGCGTGGGACGCGCGTGCGTGAGGGACCTCCTCGACCGGGGACGGCAGGTTGCCGTGGTGGACAGCGACCCGCGCCACGAGGCGGAACTCGAGGACCTGGGCGTGGCCTACCTCATATCCGAGCCCGAGCACGAATCGGTGCTGCGCCGGCTGGGGGTCGACCAGGCGAGCGCGGTCATCTGCGCGGTCGACTCGGACGCCGTCAACGTGTACATCACGCTGGCGGCCAAGGACCTGCGCGAGGGCCTCACGGTGGTGGCACGGGCGTCGGACCCGGACACCATCCACGTGCTCCAGCGCGCGGGCGCCGACTCGGTGATCTCCCCCTACATCGTGTCGGGGGCCCAGATGGCCGAGCTCGCCGCGGGCGCGGCCTAGGCGGACATCGGGCCCACCGAGGGAATCACCACCTCGGGGGCCAGGGCGAGCAGGGGCGCCGCGTCGGCGCCCGGGGCGGGAACGGGCACTCCCCCCTCCACCAGCAGCGCGCGCCCCGGCATGAGGGCGCGATGGGCGGCCGACCAGATGGCGGCCTCCCCCGGCCGGCCCGTGCCGTGGGCCTCGACCCCCGTGGGCGCGGGGCCTCCCGGAACCCACCGCGAGGCGCCGGTCATCTCGATGAGCGCATCGGCGTCACGCGGGTCGTCGGCATGGGTGAGCAGCACCCACGCCGGGCCGCCCAGCCGCTCGAGGTCGCGGTGGATGGCGCGCTCGAAGCGCGCGCGGTCGTCACCCGGCGGTGGCAGCACGGGGTCGACGAGCAGCATCACGTGGCCGTGCTCGACGTAGGCCGACGCCAGCTCCACGCCGGCGCGGCGCACCGACCACCGCCACAGGCCGTCCCGTATGCGCGTCACCTCCACGCCGCGAACGGTAGACGCCGTGGCCATGCAGGTCGCGCCGCGGCGCCTGCGAACATCCGGTCATGACACGCGTGGCGCGCTGGCTCGGCATGGAGATGGTGACCTGGCTCATCGCGGGCGGCGTGCTCGTGGCGGTGCTGGCGCTGTTCGCCCCGCTCGTGGTGGCGCTGGTGGTGGGTGGGGCCGTCACCCTGGCGCTGGCGCTCGGCAGCTGGTCGCGCCGTGGACGCGACGGTCTTGCCCGGCGGCGCGGGCTGGCCGCCGCCGACCGCATGACCGGCGAGGAGTTCGAGGACTGGCTGGCCATCCTCTTCCGTGCCGCCGGGTGGCGCGTGAGGCACACGCGTGCCACGGGCGACTTCGGGGCCGACCTGGTGCTCGGGCACGGGCCACGGGACGAGGTGGTGGTGCAGGCCAAGAGGCAGGGCCGCCCGGTGGGCGTGGCGGCCGTGCAGCAGGCCGCGGCCGCGCGCCTGCACTACGGCACCGACGAGGCCATGGTGGTCACCAACAGCACGTTCACCCCGGCCGCGCTCGAGCTCGCGGCGAGCACGGGCGTGGTGCTCTGGGACCGCGACGACATCGCCCGCGAGTTGCTTGCCCCCGGCGGGCGGCGCACCGCGGGCGTCGCGGGCTGACCCATGGGTCGCATGAGGCGCAAGGGCGACCTGCCGACGAAGGTGTGCGCCACCTGCGGGCGCCCGTTCGCGTGGCGCCGCAAGTGGGCGGACACCTGGGACGACGTGCGCTACTGCTCGGATCGGTGCCGCCGCAATCGCCCGCGCACTGATGATGCCGGCGCCGGCGGGAAGGATTAGGGAAGGAATAAGCCGAAGGAAAAGCTCGACAGTTCCCCTTGCATCGATGTCCAGCTTCTGCGTTACTGCCCGAACCAATCGGTCCAACCCCGAGGAGTTGAGATGAGCGCGATCACCGACGAGACCACGGTCCCCGCCACGGCGCTCGACCGCCTGCGCCAGCGAGCGGTATCGGACTACCTCGCGGTATCGCGCGGCGTCGGGGTGTTCTCGAGCATCGACGACTACCTCGCTGCCGAGGAGCGCGCGTGGGACCGCCTCCAGGCCGCAATCGGACGCGCCCGTCGCGTCGAGGAGTCGGCGCTGGTCTAGGGATGGGGATCCCTTCCGGATGACGCTTGGGGGCGGCCATGTGCCGCCCCCAAGCCGTTCCGGGGGCGGTTCGGGCGTTCCCGCGGGCCGGAAACGCCCACAACCACTTGTGCATCCGTCCGGTTGACGTAAAATCATTCGGGAAATGACGTCAGTTCGACGTAAAATCGCCGCGCAGCACCCCGTGGTGGTCGTGGGCTCCGGGCTCGCCGGCCTCTCCGCGGCCCTGCGCATCGCCGGGCACCGCGACGTGCTGCTCGTCACCAAGGGCCCGCTGGGCGAGGGCAGCACGGGATGGGCCCAGGGCGGCATCGCCGCGGCGCTCGGGCCCGGCGACTCGGTGGCGGCGCACGCCGCCGACACGCTGGCGGCCGGTGACGGCCTGGCCGACCCTCTCGCCGCGAACGCCGTGTGTGGCGACGCCCCAGGCGTGATCGACGACCTCGCGGCGCTCGGGGTGGCGTTCGACCGCGACCGCGGGGCCATCGCACTCGCCCGCGAGGGAGCACATGCGCTGCCGCGCGTGGCGCACGTGGGCGGGGACGCCACCGGGCGGCACGTGATCGACGCGCTGGCGCACGGCGTGCGGCGCCACGCGCGCATCACGGTGATGGAGCACGCGCGGGTTGACGACCTGGTCACCGATGACCGCGGCGTGCGCGGCGTGCGCCTGGCGGACGGCACGGTGATCGCCGCCGCCGCGGTGCTGCTGGCCACCGGCGGGTCGGGCCACCTGTTCGCGCGCACCACCAACCCCCTCGGCGCCACCGCCGACGGGCCCGCGCTCGCGCGGCGGGCCGGTGCCGCGCTCGCCGACATGGAGATGGTGCAGTTCCACCCCACCGCGCTGGCCGCCGGGTCGAGCCCGCTGGCCCTGGTGAGCGAGGCCGTGCGCGGCGCCGGCGGCATGCTCTACGACTGCACCGGCGCGCCGGTGATGGCGGGCGTGCACCCGATGGGCGACCTCGGCCCCCGCGACGTCGTCGCGCGTGCGGTGTTCCGCAGGGCGCGCGACACCGGATCGGACGTGGTGATGAGCCTCGCCCACCTCGACCCCGAGCGCGTGCATGCGCGCTTCCCCGAGGTGGCCGCCCTGTGCGCGGCGCACGGAATCGACCTGGCGCGCGACCCCGTGCCGGTGACCCCCGCGGCGCACTACGGCATGGGCGGCGTGCTCACCGACCTTCGCGGGCGCACCACCGTGCCCGGCCTGTGGGCCGTGGGCGAGTGCGCCTGCACCGGCCTCCACGGGGCCAACCGACTGGCATCGAACGGCCTCCTCGAGGCCGCGGCACTCGGGCGCCGCGCCGCCGACGACATCGCGGCGGGCGGGGGCCCGGCGGCACCCGGCCCGCGGGCCGAACCCATGCCGTTCTCCCCCGGCCACGCCGACGGCGCCACGGTGCGCCAGGCCGTGGGGCGCATCATGTGGCGCGACTGCGGGCTCGAGCGCGACGCACGGGGGATCGGGGAGGCCATCTGCGCGCTCGACGCCCTCCCCCGCCCCGCCGATGCCGAGACGGCCGGGCTGCTCGACATCGCGCGGCTCACGGCGCACGCCGCCCTGGCGCGCGAGGAGAGCCGCGGCGCCCACTTCCGCACCGACTTCCCCGAGCCGGACCCCTCGCAGGCGCACCGCACCTGCTGGGCCGCAGACACCCCGACGGCCCTGCCGTCCATCGACCTCACGGAGGTAGCGTGACCACCAGTGCCCCGACCTGCGCCGTGCCCGTTCCCGAGGAGACGGTGCCCGAGGCGGATCTCATCGCCCGCGCCACGGCGGCACGCGAGGCATTGGGCGATCGCCTGGTGATCCTCGGCCACCACTACCAGAAGCACGAGGTCATCCGGTTCGCCGACATCACCGGCGACTCGTTCCTGCTGGCGCGCCGCGGGGCCGAGGCCACGCAGGCCGACCTCGTGGTGTTCCTCGGCGTGTACTTCATGGCCGAGGCCGCGGACATCCTCGCGCAGCCGCACCAGCGCGTGGTGCTGCCCGACCTCGGCGCCGGCTGCCACCTGGCCGAGTGCGCGGACATCTTCACGGTGAACGACGCATGGGAGCAGATCACCGCGCAGTTCCCCGACCGCACCATCGTGCCGCTCACCTACATGAACTCCGGCGCCGACCTCAAGGCATTCGTCGGGCGCAACGGCGGCGCCGTGTGCACGTCGGGCAACGCCGAGCGCGCCTTCCGCTGGGCCCGCGAGCAGGGCGACATGGTGTTCTTCTTCCCCGACGAGCACCTGGGCCGCAACACCGCGTGCCGCCTGGGGATGGCCCCGACCGACCCCGTGGTGTGGGATCCCCGCCAGGCCGCACTCGGCGGCATCGCGCCCGACGCGCTCGCGGCATCGGAGATCGTGCTGTGGAAGGGCTTCTGCAACGTGCACACCGGGTTCACGGTGCGGCAGGTCGAGGAGGCCCGCGCCGCGCACCCCGACGTGACGGTGATCGTGCACCCCGAGTGCCCGCGCCCCGTGGTGGAGGCCGCCGATGAGGACGGCAGCACCGAGTACATCATCCGGCGCCTCGACGATCTTCCCGCCGGCTCGACCGTGGCCATCGGCACCGACTGGAACCTGGTCGACCGCCTGCGCATCAACCACCCCGACAAGACGGTCTTCTGCCTCAAGGAGGACCTCTGCCCCTGCGTCACCATGAACCGCATCACGCTGCCGAAGCTCACGTGGACGCTCGAGAACCTGGCAGCCGGTGAGGTGATGAACGTGGTGAGCGTGGACGAGGAGATGGCGGCCGAGGCGCGCCTCGCCCTCGACCGCATGCTCGCCCTCTGATGGACCTGGCCGACCTCGTGGCGGCCGCGCTGGCGGAGGACCTCGGCGAGCGCGGCGACGTGACGTCGCTCGTCACGATTCCCGCGGATGCCCGGGCCCGCGGCCGCGTGGTTGCCCGATCGGGCGGCGTGCTGGCCGGCTGCGCCTTCGGCGAGGAGGTGCTGCGGCAGATGGGCGTGTCGGGCACGTGGCAGGCCGCCGATGGCGCGGTGCTCTCCCCCGGCGAGAGCGTGCTGGGGGTGGACGGCCCCGCGCGCGCGGTGCTGGCGGCAGAGCGCACGCTGCTGAACGGCCTCTCGCACCTGTCGGGCATCGCCACGCTCACGGCCCGATTCGTGGAGGCTGCACGCCCCGCCCAGGTGCTGGACACCCGCAAGACCACCCCCGGCTGGCGCGTGCTCGAGAAGCAGGCGGTGGCCGCCGGCGGGGGCGTGAACCACCGCATGGGCCTGCACGACATGGTGCTGGTGAAGGACAACCACCTTGCAATGGGCGGCGTGGACCTTGCCGCGGCGGTTGCCCGCGCACGGCAGGAGTTGCCCGGCGTGCCCGTGGAGGTGGAGGCCGACGACCTCGACGGGGTGCGGTTGGCGCTCGACGTCGGCGCGGACCGCATCCTGCTGGACAACATGGACGAGGCAACCACCCGCGAGGCCGTGGCCATGTGCCGGGGGAAGGCCGTGACCGAGGCGTCCGGCGGAATGGACATCGAGGGCGTCGCGCGCGCCGCGGCGTGCGGCGTGGACTGCGTGAGCGTGGGAGCATTGACCCACTCCGCACCCGCCCTCGACCTGGCCCTCGACCTCGACTGACACCGCACACGTAGCGGCCACCGGCGCCCCCCGCGGCGCCAGCCATCCCATTCGCACGTTCGTCGCGATCGCCCTGGCGATGGCGATGGTCGGCATGGGCCTCTCCACGTTCGACTACATGCTCGTGGCGATGCAGGGGGACCTCGGCTTCACCATCGACAGCGCGAATGCGGTGCTGCTCATCCCCGAACTCGGCATCCTCGCGCTGGTGTTCGTGGCGGGCACGCTCGGTGATCACCTGGGCAAGCGACGGATGATCGCGGCAGGGGCCGTGATGTTCCTGGTGGGCGCGGCCCTCGTGGGCCTCGCCCCATCGCTTCCGGTGGTCGTCCTCGGCCGGCTGTTCGAGGGCGGGGGCGCCATCACGGCCGCCATCGTGGCCCTTGCCCTGCTGGGCGAGACCTACGTGCAGCCGCGCCAGCGCGCCCTGGCCTTCGGCGCAAGCGCCGCCGTGACCCCTGCCGTGTTCGTGTTCGCACCGGTCGTCGGGGCATGGCTGGTGGAGCAGGGGAACTGGCGACTGGTGAGTGTCGCATGGGCCCTCGTGGGCATTGCCGCGCTCGTCGCCGCGCGTGCCCTGCTGCCCCCCGATGCCCCGCCAACGCGACCCGAGGTGGTCACGCCGCTGCTCGGCGGCCTGGTGCTGGCCGGCGTCACCGGGTCAGTCATGTCCGCGGTGCTCGCCGGCCCCCGGGTGTGGACCGCACTCGCGGCGCTCACGGCCATCGCCGGCATCGCCCTGGTGATCGCCATGCGCAGGGTTACGCGACCCGGCCTCGACCTCAGCCTCCTGCGCTCGTTCCCCGGCGCCATGTCGCTGGGTGCCATCGTCGTGGCGAACGCCGCGAACCTCGTGGCGTTCACATTCCTCCTCCTGCAGTTCCGGTTCGACTACGGGTTGCTGGCCCTGGCCGTCGTGATGGTCCCCGTGCAGGTGCTGGGCGCCCTCGGGGGCCTCGCCGGCGGACCCCTCATGAATCGCTTCGGCGTGCTGCGAACGGGCGTCGCGACAACGGCGCTCACGGGGCTCGCCGCCCTGTTCGTGCTTCCACTCGGCCGCGACACCGCCGCATGGGTGGTGGTTGCCGGCGTGGGCCTCTTCGTGATGGTCGATGCCGCGAACTCGGGGCCGTTCACCGCCCGGGTGATGGATCTCGCGGGACCCGGCGGCGAGGGCGCCGCGTCAGCCCACCGCCAGGCGTGGAGGGGCCTCGGCTCGGCGATCGGCGGGGTGCTCGCGGGCCTGCTGGTGTTCGGCACCTTCCAGACGGCGCTCGCGGACAACCTCGAGCAGCGCGGGGTGCCATCGGCCGCGGCCACCCAATTGGCGGCGCAGGTACGGGACGGGGCGGTGGCGGCCGACGCCGCCCGCGCCTACGACGCGCCGCCGCCGGGCATCGTGGAGCTCACCAGGGATGACCCCCCTGCCATCGTCGACGCGCAGTTCGATGCCTACCGGGCGGCCGGCATCATCTCGGGTATCGGGTACATCCTCGCGGCGGCCCTGCTGGCGGCCTCGGGGATGCGCCGCAGGAAACCTGTGTAGGGCGCGAACCGCTTGCGCGGGCCGTACGCGGTAGGCCCGGGTATCCTCGGGTACCGAGAGTGACACCTGCCGACACAACGATCCAGGTCATCCTTCCCGTACTCGGCGAGTCGGTGACCGAGGGAACCGTCATCGAGTGGCACAAGGCCGTCGGCGACGCGGTGGAGGAGGGTGAGACCCTCCTCGAGGTGACCACCGACAAGGTGGACGTGGAGATCCCCTCCCCCGCCGCCGGCGTGCTCAGCGCGATCACCGCCGGACCGGGCGCGGCCGTCGAGGTGGGCCAGCTGCTGGGCGAGATCGCCTCGGGAGATGGCGCCGGACCCGCGCCCGCCGCCACCGCACCGGATGACGGCGCCGGGGCCTCGGCGAACGGCGCCTCGGGCAACGGGGCATCGGCCCCGGCCGAGCCGGCCGCCCTGGTGCCGATCCAGCTGCCCGACATGGAGTCGGTGACCGAGGGCACCGTGGTGGAGTGGAAGAAGGCCGTGGGCGACCCCGTGGCGCAGGACGAGATCATCGTCGAGGTGTCCACCGACAAGGTGGACCTCGAGGTGCCCTCCCCCGCCTCCGGAACCCTGGCCGAGATCTCCGTGCCGAACGGCGAGACCTTCGAGGTGGCCAACCCGCTGGGCCAGGTGGCCGCCGGGGCCGCCCCGGCCGCGGGCGCGCCCGCCTCGGGCGCCGCGGGCGGTGCCGCCGCACCCGCCGCGCCGAAGGCCCCGGCAGCCGCACCGCCGGTGCGCGATGTGGCGGCATCTCCCATCGCCCGGCGCGTGGCGTTCGAGCAGGGCGTCGATCTCGCGACGGTGTCCGGCACCGGCCCCGGCGGGCTCATCCGCAGGGCCGACGTGGAGAACGCCGGCACGGGCGGCGGCCTGGCCGACCCCGCGCCGCCCCCGGGCGAGGAGCTCGTGAAGCTCACCGGCCCGGCCGCGGCGCTGGCCGACTACATGGACGAGAGCCGGTCGATCCCCACGGCCACCACCTTCCGCACCATCTCGGTGCAGATGCTCGACGCCGAGCGCAAGCGCCTCAACGAGGCCCTCGCCGTGGCCGGTGGCGGAAAGCTGTCGTTCACGCACATCATCGCGTGGGCCATCGTGCGCGCGGTGCAGCAGACGCCCGTGATGGCCACGGCCTTCGCGCGGGTGGACGGCACGCCGCACAAGGTGCCGCGCGACACGGTGGACCTCGGCATCGCGGTGGACGTGGAGCGCAAGGACGGCAGCCGGTCGCTGCTGGTGCCGGTCATCCGCGACTGCGGCGGGCTGGGGTTCCAGGGATTCCGCGCGGCGTTCGACGACCTCATCCAGCGCTCGCGCGTGGGCAAGATCAGCCCCGACGAGCTCAGGGGCGCGGGCGTCACCCTCACCAACCCCGGCGGGTTCGGCACCAATGCATCGGTGCCGCGGCTCATGACCGGCCAGGGCACCATCGTGGCGACCGGCGGCATCACGTGGCCGCCCGGCATGGAGGGCGTGCCCGACGACCTGCTCAAGGTGTGGGGCGTGTCGAAGGTCATGACGGTCACCTCCACGTACGACCACCGGGTGATCCAGGGCGCCGAGAGCGGGGCCTTCCTGCGCGACATCGCCGGGCTGCTGGCCGGAGGCGACGGCTTCTACGACGAGATCCGCTCCGCCCTGGGCCTGCCGGCCCAGCCGCCGCTCGACTTCACGCCGCAGGCCGCGGCACCCGAGGGCGCCGCCCCGGCCGTGGCGGCCAGCGCCGACGAGGACACCCTCAAGGCCCTGGCCGGCGCGATGTCGCTGCTGCGCGCGTTCCGCACCTACGGCCACCTTGCCGCGCACCTCGACCCGCTGGGCTCCGAGCCGCCGGGCGACCCATCGCTCGAGCCCGCGTGGGTGGGGCTCACGCCCGAGCACATGAAGCTGGTGCCGGCGTCCCTGCTGGGCGTCGCCGTGCCCGGGGCCACCTTCGCCGAGGCCTACCCGGCCCTCAAGGACACCTACTGCGGCACGATCGCCTACGAGATCGAGCACATCTCCGATCACGACCAGCGCCAGTGGCTGCGCGAGTTCATCGAGTCGGGGCAGGTGCGCACGCCGCTTCCGCGCGATGAGCGCCGCGCCATGCTCGAGCGCCTGGTGTCGGTGGAGGTGTTCGAGAGGTTCCTGCGCCGGACGTACCTGGGCCAGAAGACGTTCTCGCTCGAGGGCTGCGACGCGCTCATCCCCATGATGGACGAGGCCATCCAGCGCCTGGCCGAGGCCGGCGTGCCGGAGGTGCACATCGGCATGGCCCACCGTGGCCGCCTCGCCAGCATCATGCACACCGTGGGTCGTCCGCCCGAGTCGATCCTGGCCGAGTTCGAGGGCCAGATGGAGCACGAGGACGACGACGAGCACGCCGACGGCGAGCCCTACGCCGCCGCCGGCGACGTGAAGTACCACCTCGGCGCCGAGGGCACCTTCAAGGCGCGGTCGGGTCGGTCGGTGCAGGTGCACCTGGCCGCCAACCCGAGCCACCTCGAGCAGGTGAACGCCGTGGCCGAGGGCGGCGTGCGCGCCAAGCAGACCATCCGCGCCAACCCGATCGCCGAGCACGACCCCAACCGCGCCGTGGCGCTGCTGGTGCATGGCGACGCCGCCTTCCCCGGCCAGGGCGTGGTGGCCGAGACGCTCAACCTGCAGGGCCTGGTGGGCTACTCCACGGGCGGAACGATCCACGTGATCGTGAACAACCAGGTGGGCTTCACCACCGACCCCGAGGACAGCCGCTCCACCCGCTACGCGAGCGACATGGCCAAGGGCTTCGACATGCCCATCGTGCACGTGAACGCCGACGACGTGGACGCCTGCATCGCCGCGGTGAACCTGGCCGTGCAGTTCCGCGACCGCTTCGGTCACGACGTGCTCATCGACCTCATCGGCTACCGGCGCCTGGGCCACAACGAGCTCGACGAGCCGGCGTACACCCAGCCCGTGATGTCGCGCACCATCAAGGATCACCCCACGGTGGCGCGCATCTTCGCCGACCGCCTCATCGCCGATCGGGTGATCTCCGAGGACGACTACGCCGCGATGGTGGCGACCGCCGAGGACCGCATGTCGTCGGCGCACAAGCGGGTGCAGTCGGGCCTCGAGCAGGGATCCGACCAGGAGAGCTCGCGCGACAAGCGCCGCCGCGCGAAGACCCAGGTCGTGAAGACCCGCGTGAGCGCATCCACGCTTCGCAGCCTCAACGAGCAGCTGCACCTGCCGCCCGATGGCTTCCCGGTGCACGGCAAGCTCACGCCCCAGCTCGATCGACGCCGTGCCGCGCTGGCCGAGGAGGGGGGCATCACCTGGGCGCATGCCGAGGCACTGGCCTTCGGGTCGCTGCTCACCGAGGGCGTGCCGATCCGCCTCACCGGGCAGGACGTCGCCCGCGGCACGTTCACGCAGCGCCACCTCGAGATGCACCACACATCCGACGACGCCTCGTACACGCCCCGAAAGGGCGAGGTGTACGTGCCGATGCAGCACCTGCTGCGCGCCAAGGCGTCGTTCGAGCTGCACAACAGCCCGCTGTCGGAAGCCGCCTGCGTGGGCTTCGAGTACGGCTACTCCACCACCGCGCGCGAGGCGCTGGTGATCTGGGAGGCCCAGTACGGCGACTTCGCCAACGGCGCCCAGATCATGATCGACCAGTTCCTCTCGGCCGGCGAGGCCAAGTGGGGCGTGCGCTCGCGCCTCACGCTGCTGCTGCCGCACGGCTACGAGGGCAACGGCCCGGAGCACTCATCGGGGCGCCCCGAGCGCTTCCTGCGCCTGGCCGCCGAGGGCAACATGCGCATCGCCAACTGCTCCACGGCCGCGAACTACTTCCACCTGCTGCGCAGGCAGGGACTGCTCGATGAGATCCGCCCGCTCGTGGTGTTCACGCCCAAGAGCCTGCTGCGCGCCAAGGCCGCCTCGAGCAGCCTCGACGACCTCACCAAGGGCCGCTTCGAGCCCGTGCTGGCCGACCCGCGCGTGACCGACCCCGCGGCGGTCACCCGCCTGCTGCTCTGCACCGGCAAGATCTTCCATGAGATCGACGGCCACCCCGACCGCGCGAACCACCCCGAGCTCGCGATCGGGCGCATCGAGCAGCTCTACCCGTTCCCGCGCGAGGAGATCGCCGCGCTGTTCGAGAGCTACCCGAACCTCGAGACGGTCCAGTGGGTGCAGGAGGAGCCGCGCAACATGGGTGCCTGGTCGTTCGTGACCCGCCGCATCGAGCGCCTGCTGCCCATCGACTCGTTCGAGTACATCGGTCGCCCCGCGCGCGCGTCGGTGAGCGAGGGCTACCCGCAGACCCACCAGCTCGAGCAGGCGCGCGTGCTCGAGGATGCCCTCGCGGGCAGGGAGATGACGTTCGGATGAGCGATGGCCCGCGGGTGGTGGTGCTCGGCGGGGGGCCGGGCGGTGACGTCGCCGCGCTCCGCGCCGCCCAGATGGGCGCGCAGGTGGTGCTGGTGGAGCGCGCCGAGCTCGGCGGCACCTGCCTCAACTGGGGGTGCATCCCCACCAAGGCGCTGCTCGCCGCGAGCGACCTGCTGAGGAAGATCCGCGAGGCCAAGGAGTTCGGGATCCTGGTCGGCGAGGTGGGCTACGACTTCGCCGCCATGATGGCCCGCAAGGACGACATCGTCGGCACCATGCGCGGGGGCGTGCAGGGCGCCTGCGAGCGCAAGGGCGTGAACGTGGTGAAGGGCCAGGGCGTGGTGGACTCGGGCGCCGTGGTGGTGGACGGCACGCGCCACGAGTACGACCACCTGATCGTGGCCACGGGCACCGAGCCCGCGGGTCTTCCCGGCATCGACATGGATCACCCCGCCGTGCTCACGAGCAACGACGTGCTGGTGATGCCCGAGGTGCCCGCGAGCATGATCATCCTGGGCGCCGGGGTGATCGGCTGCGAGTTCGCCAGCCTCTTCCAGCCGCTGGGCGTGAAGATCACCATGGTGGAGATGCTCGACCGCATCCTCGCCGGCATCGACCTGCGCACGGCCAAGCAGTTCCAGAAGACGCTCGAGAAGGATGGCGCCGAGATCCACCTCGGCCGCCGCCTCGAGGAGGTCACGTCGTACTCCGACTCCGGCGTGACGATCCGCCTGGACGACGGCACCGAGCTCAGCGCCGAGAAGCTGCTCATCTCCATTGGCCGCAAGCCGCAGACGTCGGGCATCGGCCTCGAGGAGGCCGGCATCGAGGTGAACGAGCGCGGGCATGTGGTGGTGGACGAGTTCCTGCGCACGGCCAACCCCAGCGCCTGGGCCGTGGGCGACTGCATCGGCGGCCTGCAGCTGGCGCACCTGGCATCGGCCGAGGGCGCGAGGGCGGCCGAGAACATCCTCGGGCCGCACATGGTGCCGATGGACCGCACCGTGGTGCCGGCCTGCATCTACACCCACCCGGAGATCGCCACCGTGGGGCTCAACCGCGACACCGCGGCCGAGCAGGGCATCAAGGTCAAGGTGGGCCAGGCGCGCTTCGCGGGATCGGGCAAGGCGCTGGGCGAGGGCGAGGCCGACGGCTTCGCGCAGCTCATCGCCGACGAGGAGACCGACCTGCTGCTGGGCGCCACCATCATGGGGGCGCATGCCGTGGAGATGATCCACGAGGTGGGCGTGGCGATCAGCGACGGCTACACCATGCGCGACCTCGGCGAGATCATCCACGCGCACCCGACCATCAGCGAGATGGTGATGGACGCCGCCCAGCAGGGCGAGGGCGTGGCGCCCTACCTCTCGTAGGAGCCGCCGTGCCGCCCCTCGCATGGCGGCAGGTGCGGCCGCCCGCGTGCTCGGCGGCCGAGGCGCTGGCCCGATCGGTGGACCTCCTCACGCGCGGGGAGTGCCCCGCGCTGGTGGTGCACACGGTTGACCCGCCCGCCATCACGGTGGGCCGCGCGCAGCTGGGCGATGTGGACACCGCGGCCGCGGCCCGCGAGGGGCTCGAGGTGATCGCCCGCCCGTCGGGTGGCGGGCCCGTGCTGTGGGATGACCACCTCATCGCCATCGACGTCATCCTCCCCGCGGGCCACCCCCTGCTGCCCGCCGACGTGGTGGACGCCTACCGCTGGGTGGGCGAGGCGGTGGCGGCGGCGCTGGGGCACCTGGGAATCGAGGGCGCGCGGGCCGTTGCGCCGGATGAGGCGCGGGCATGGCCGCGCGGCGAGGCGTCGGGCCTGTGCTTCGGGGGCCTCTCACCCTGGGAGGTGGTGGTGGACGACCGCAAGGTGCTCGGCCTCTCCCAGGTACGTCGCCAGGCGGGGGGCATCGTGCAGATCGGCGTGCCCATGCACCTCGATGCCGCCCGGCTGGCGCGCGCGGTCGGTGCCCCCGTCGGTGCGGCCGACGACCTGGCGGCGAGGACGGCGGGCATCGCCGACCTCGCGCCGGAGGTCACCCGTGAGCAGGCCACCGACGCACTGGTGACCGCCCTCTTCTGATTCGCACCGGGG
>JAFMJQ010000028.1 GCA_017853415.1 Thermoleophilia bacterium
CGCCGCCCCGAGAGGGGTGGAACCTGTCCGCACCCGCATCAGCAGCCGTGCGGAGCGGGACCGAAGGCAGAAGGACAGGCGGCTCTATCGCCGCCCCGAGAGGGGCGCTAGGTCACCTGCTGCTCGAGCAGCAGGCGTCGCTCCTCGGCCTGGAGGGCATCGGTGAGCGACGAGAGCTGCCCCTGCAGCACCTGCTCCTTGAGCGGCACGGTGACCCCGATGCGGTGATCGGTCACGCGGTTCTGCGGGTAGTTGTATGTGCGGATCTTCTCGGACCGGTCGCCGCTGCCCACGTGCGCACGACGGGTGTCGCGCATCTCGGCCTCCTGCTCGGCCTGGGCCTTCTCGAGCAGGCGCGATCGCAGCACGCGCATGGCGCGCTCCTTGTTCTGGAGCTGGCTCTTCTCGTCCTGCATCGACACCACGACCCCGGTGGGGATGTGCGTGATGCGCACGGCGGAGTCGGTGGTGTTCACGCTCTGCCCGCCCGGTCCGCTCGAGCGGTAGACGTCGATCTTGAGGTCGTTCTGATCGATCTGCACGTCGACCTCCTCGGCCTCGGGCATCACGGCGACGGTGGCGGTGGACGTGTGGATGCGCCCCTGGCTCTCGGTCGCGGGCACCCGCTGCACGCGATGCACCCCGCCCTCGTGCTTGAACACGCTGAACGCCCCCACGCCCTTGACGGCGAACGTGGCCTCCTTGAGCCCGCCGGCGTCGGCGTCGCTCACGTCGAGCAGTTCCACCTTGTAGCCGCGGGAGGTCGCGTAGCGCTGGTAGATGTCGAGCAGGTCGCGCGCGAAGAGCGCGGCCTCCTCGCCGCCGGCGCCGCTTCGCAACTCCACGATGACGTCGCGCGTGTCGTTGGGGTCGGGCTCCACCATGGCCTCGCGGATGAGGGGCTCGAGTTCCTCGACCTCCGCCTCGGCCTCCTTCAGCAGCGCACGGATGTCGGGGTCATCATCCTCGGCCAGCATCTCGCGGGCCTCCGCCGCCTGCTGCTCGGCCTCACGCCAGCGCGCGGCCAGGGCGGCCGCCTCTTCGAGGCCGGCGTACCGGCGGGTGAGGTCGGCGTAGCGCGTGCGGTCGGACGCCGCGTCAGGGTCGGACAGCGCGTCGGAGAGCTCGGCGCGGGTGCGCTCGATCTGCTCGACGAGGGGCGCGACGCCGCTCATGCCACGGAGGCGCCCAGCCTCTTGCCTGTGGTGGTGATCCGCATGCGGTCAGGCACCGGCTCGCTGGGATCCACCCCTGTCGGGGCGCCAGCGGCGCCCTGCGGCGCTATTGCGCCTTCTGGCGCTTCTTGTTGAAGCGCTCGATGCGCCCGCCGGTGTCCACGATCTTCTGCTTGCCGGTGTAGAAGGGGTGGCACTCGGCGCAGATCTCGACGCGGATCTCGGGCTGCGTGGAGCGGGTCGTGAAGTTGTTGCCGCAGGTGCAGGTGACCTCGGAGACGACGTACTCGGGGTGGATCTCTGCCTTCACGTTCCCTCTCGATTCCTTCGGTGTGCGTGGCCCGGTCGGTGCCAC
The DNA here is from genome assembly GCA_017853415.1 of Thermoleophilia bacterium. Taxonomy (GTDB): domain Bacteria; phylum Actinomycetota; class Thermoleophilia; order Miltoncostaeales; family Miltoncostaeaceae; genus SYFI01. Next base: position 1,531 of record JAFMJQ010000028.1, read on the forward strand.
GGGGGCGGCATGATAGCGCGGCCGGGGCGAAGCCCCGGCCGCGCGGTGATTCATGCCCGCGCGGGCGCTAGCCGTTGCGCTGGTTGATGAGCTCCGTGAGCTTCGGGACGATGTCGAAGAGGTCGCCCACCACGCCGAAGTCGGCGAACTGGAAGATCGGGGCCTCCTCGTCCTTGTTGATCGCCACGATCACGTCGGAGGTCTGCATGCCGACCTTGTGCTGCACCGCGCCCGAGATGCCGCACGCGATGTAGAGGTTCGGCGACACGGTCTTGCCGGTCTGCCCCACCTGGTTGGGGTGCGGGTACCAGCCGGCGTCCACCGCGGCACGCGAGGCACCGACGGCGGCGCCCAGCGAGGCGGCGAGCGCCTCGACCACCGCGAAGTTCTCGGGGGCGCCGAGGCCACGGCCGCCGGAGACGATGATGCTGGCCTCCTCGAGGCTGACCTTGCCCTCCTCGGCCGGCTTGCGGCCCGTGAGCTTGGCGCGAAGCGCGCCCTCGGAGATCTCGGGGGTCACCGAGACCACCTCGGCCGAGCCGCCGCTCTCGCTCGCCTGGAACGAGTTCGGACGCACCAGGGCGATCTGCGGGCCGCCGGTCCAGGTGCTCTGCACCAGGTTCTGGCCGCCGAATGCCGGGCGGGTGGCCTGCAGGCCGCTGCCGCCGGGCGCGAGATCGGTGGAGTCGCTGTTGAGGCCCGCGCCGAGGCGCGCCGCGAGGGCGGCCGCGGTGTCACGGCCCTGCACGGTGCCGCCGAAGAGGATGGCCGAGAAGTCGTTCTCGGCCTGCAGCTTCGCGAGCACGTCCACGTGCGGTGCTGCCAGGCCGGAGCCCAGCGCCTCGTGATCGGCGACGAACACCTTCTCGGCGCCGTACGCGCCGAGCTGCGCGGCCTGGTCGGCCACGCCCGAGCCGCCGACGTAGGCCGCGAGCGGCCCGCCGACGGAGTCCTTGAGCTCGCGTGCCTTCGAGAGGATCTCGAGGCCTACGCGACGGAAGCCGCTGCCCTGGGGCTCGGCGACGACGAGGATGCCTGCCATGTCGTTAATTCCTTTCGGTTCCGAGTCCGGGGTCAGACGATCTTCTTCTCGATCAGGAAGTCGAGGATCTGCTGGGCGCCGTTGCCCTCGTCCTTGACCACCTGACCCGCCTGGCGTGCGGGCGGGGTCTCGACCGACAGCACCTTGGTGCCGGCCCCCGCCTCGCCCACCTTGGAGGCGTCGATGCCGGCGTCCGCCAGCGACTTGACCTCCTGCGGCTTCTTCTTGGCTCCCATGATGCCCTTGAGCGACGGGTAGCGCGGCTCGTTGATGGCCTTGGTCACCGAGATCACGGCCGGCAGCGGAAGCTCGACGGTGTCGACGCCGTCATCGCTCTGGCGCTCGACGGTGACGGTGCCGCCGTTCAGGGCGAGCGAGTTGGCGGCGGTCACCCAGGCGCGGCCCGAGACCTCGCCGAGCGCCGCGGCCATCACGCCCGATCGGGCGTCGGTGCTCTCGGATCCCAGCAGCACCAGCTCGGCGCCGCTGTCCTCGAGCACCTTGGCCAGCGCGGCGGCGGTGCCCAGGTAGTCGGAGCCGGCGGCGGCCGGGTCGCTCACGAGCACCAGGCTGTCGGCACCCATGGCCAGGGCCTGGCGCAGCGACTCGACGGCCTTCTCCGGGCCCAGCGAGATGAGGATCACCTCGTCGGCGGCGCCCGCCTCCTTGAGGCGGACCGCCTCCTCGACGGCGTACTTGTCGAACTCATTCAGCATGCGGTCGCCCTCGTCACGGACGAGGCGGCCGGTGCCCGGGTCGATCCGCTTCTCGGCGGTCGTGTCCGGCACCTCTTTGACGCATACGGCGATCTTCACGAAGACGGGCTCCTGGGAGTTGACACGGGCGTGCGAATGGGAGAAACGCACGGCCCTGCGAACGGCGGCGAGCATACCAACGGCACGTCGCGGGGATGGGGGCGTACGGCCACCTCGGGCCGACTGTCAGGCGCTCAGCCGACCCAGGCGGGCGGGCGCTTCTCGAGGAAGGCCGTCATGCCCTCGATGCGCTCGGGGTGGGCGAACTGCCGTGCGAACGCCTCGGCCTCGGCGGCCAGCAGGTGGTCGCGCTCCCCCAGCGCGGCGTGGATGAGGCGCTTCGACAGCGCCACGGCCGAGGGCGACTTCTGCGCGATCTCCTCGCCCATCGCCACGGCGGCATCCATCAGGTGGTCGGCGGGGTGCACCGCCGACACCAGCCCCGCGGCCAGGGCCTCATCCGGCCCGATCATCGCGCCCGTGAGGATCATGCGCTTGGCGAAGCCCTCGCCGCAGATGCGCGGCAGGCGTTGCGATCCACCCCACCCGGGCGGGATGCCCAGCGCCACCTCGGGCTGCGAGATCTTCATGGCGTCGGACGCCAGGCGGATGTCGCACGCCAGCGCCACCTCGCAACCGCCACCCAGCGCAAATCCGTTGATGGCGGCGATCACGGGCACGGAGAGATCCTCGATCGCGGTGCACACGCCGTGGCCCTGCATGGCGAAGGCGCGTGCGGCGTCCACGTCCATCTCGGCCATGCGGCTGATGTCGGCGCCGGCCGAGAACGCCCGACCCGCGCCCGTGAGCACCACCGCGCGCACGCCGGGGTCGGCGGCGACGTCGGCGAGGGCGGCCAGGAGGTCGTCGATCTGCTCGGGCGAGAAGGCGTTGAGGGCCTCCTGGCGGTCGAGCACCAGCACCTGCACGGCGCCGCGGCGCTCGCGCACTACGGCCACTAGGCGGCTACCGCGCCCTCGAGGAACGACACCATGTCGTCCACCGGTGCACCGGGCGTGTACACGGCGGCCACCCCCAGCGCGCGGAGCTCCTCGGCGTCGTCGGCGGGAATGGTTCCGCCCACGATCACCAGCACGTCGTCCGCGCCCTCGGCGGCGAGCAGCTCCATCACGCGCGGCACCAGGGTCATGTGCGCACCGGAGAGGATGGACAGGCCGACCGCGTCGGCGTCCTCCTGCACCACGGTCGCCGCGATCTGCTCGGGCGTCTGGTGGAGACCGGTGTAGATGACCTCCATCCCGGCGTCGCGCAGCGACCGGGCCACGATCTTGGCCCCGCGGTCGTGGCCGTCGAGACCGGGCTTGGCGATGACAACTCTGATCGGACGTCCCATTGGGCGCGCAGGATACCTACTGCGCGGGCACCTCGGTCATGGCCGTCACGCCCGCCGCGCCATCGGACCACTGCGTGGTGCAGGTGCCCTCGTAGGGACACTTGGTGATCGCACCCTCCGACCTGCGGCTGTCGATGGTGCCCTGCCCCACCCACAGGTTGTTGTCGGACGCCGCCACGAGGGCGGTGACCGGGGCCGCCGACGGGTCGCCCGGCTGGGGGTCTGCGCTGGGCGCGGGAAGCTCGACGGGCGTGCAGTCCGAACCGCCGGCGCAGAAGAGCACGGCCCCGAGCAGCCCGCGGGCGTCGGGCTCGGCGAGCGCGAACCCCGCGTAGGTGTCCTCCCCGAAGAGCGCCACCGCCGTGGCACGCGCACCCTCGATGGATGCCACCTTGGTGCAGGTGACCGGCGCGGTCTCATCGGTCGGGCAGCGCCACACGGCGCCCTCATCGGTTGCCACGCCGATGGTGTCCCGGAAGAAGTCGAGCGCCATGATGCCGCCGCCGGGCGTTGCGAAGGTGGTGCACGCGCTCGTGGGTGCTCCGGTGGTGCACCGCAGCACCCGGCCGTCCTGCAGGCCGGCGAACACGCTGCCGTCCGTGATGGTCATCGACGCCACGAAGTCACCGGGGACCGGGCGACCGACGTTCGTGCACTTCCCGGCGGCGGTCTTCTGCGGGCACCGCCAGATGTCGCCGTTCGCGCCCTCGTACCCCACCGTGGTGCCGAGGTACACCGACGGCTCCGCGTCGTCAGCGCCCTGCGCCGAGGCCGCGATGGCGGTGATGCCGGGAACCTTGTCGATGGCATCGCAGCTGGTCGGCCGGTTCGGGTCGCAGCGCAGCACGTCGCCGTTGAAGGTGCCGGCGAAGAGCGGGCCCACCGACTGGCCGTTCGACTCCAGGGCCAGCTGGCGGATGGGACCCTGGGCGCCATCCAACTCGGTGCAGGCGGGGTCGCCTCCCGCCGTGCAGCGCCTGATCGTGACCGGCCCGGTGCGTCCGGCCTGCGTCACCGCGGCGATGCCCCAATCCGCGTCGGTCGATCCCTGCGCGGCGCGCGACGGCGTGGTGGACGCCGTGTCGGACGATCCGCATCCGGACACCGCGCCGGCGATCACGCCGAGGGCGGCGAGGAGTGCGAGCAGTCGGGCGTAGGGGCGCATAGGGTTCCTCATGGCTCGGGGGCGCGACGACGGGCACACTACCGTCCATCGCCCGCGAACGAGGAATCGCCGAATGAACGTCACGAGCAGTCGCGCCACCGACCCCGCACGCATCAAGGCCGACGCCCTGGTGGTGCCGGTTCCCTCGCCGCCCGGCGACCCCGAGGGGCCGCTGGCCGCGGTGGATTCCGCCCTCGGCGGCCTGGTGTCATCGGTCATCGCCGACGGCGAGGTGACCGGGGCGGCGGGGCAGGTGCGCGTGCTGCACACCCGCGGGGACCTGCCGGCGGCGCGCGTGCTGCTGGCGGGCGTGGGCGACGACCCCGACCGCGGCGCCTGGGCGGCGGCCGGGCGCGCCGCGGCGCGCGCGGCCCGCGATGCGGGGGCCCAGCGCGTGGCGCTGCTCCCCCCCGCCGGGGCCGACCGGGGCGACGTGCGCGCGATGGCCGAGGGCATCGCGACCGGCGCATGGCGCCTGGATGACTTCCGCTCGAAGAAGAAGACGACCGGGAAGCGCCACCGCGCGGCGGGCGACCCGGACGTGATCGTGGCGGGCGGCGCCCTGGCGCCGGCGGGCGTGCGGGCCGTGGCCGCCACGGCCGAGGCGGTGAACCTGGCCCGCGAACTCGCCGAGACGCCCTCGAACCACATGACGCCCACGATCCTCGCCAAGCGCGCCGAGCAGGTGGCGCGCGGCAGGCGCACGCTGTCGATCGACGTGCTCGGGCCGCGCGAGCTGAAGACCCTCAGGGCCGGGGCCCTGCTGGCCGTGGCCCAGGGGTCGGCCGAGCAGCCGCGCATGATCGTGATGCGCCACCGGCCCCCGAAGGCCGCGCGCACCACGGGCGAGGTCCTGGGCCTCGTGGGCAAGGCGGTCACCTTCGACACCGGCGGGATCTCCATCAAGCCGTCCGCCGGCATGGAGGAGATGAAGATGGACATGGCGGGCGGTGCCGCGGTGATCGCCGCCATGGGCCTGATCGCCGACCTCGAGGTGCCCGCCGAGGTGCTGGCCGTGGTGCCGTCCACCGAGAACATGCCGAGCGGCACCGCGATGAAGCCGGGCGATGTGTTCACGGCGATGAACGGCATGACCATCGAGGTGACCAACACCGACGCCGAGGGGCGGCTGATCCTCGCCGACGCCCTCACCTACTGCGCGCGGCAGGGCGCCACGCGCATCGTCGACATGGCCACGCTCACGGGCGCCATCGTGGTGGCCATCGGGGATGTCTACGCCGGGCTCTTCGGGTCGGACAGGGCCTTCACCGAGTTGGTGCGCGAGGCCGGCGATGAGACCGGCGATCTGTGCTGGCCCATGCCCATGCACCCCGGATACGACCCGCTGGTGAAGAGCGCGGTGGCCGACCTCAGCAACTCGGCGAAGAAGCGCCAGGCCGGCGCGGTGTACGCCGCGCGCTTCCTGCGCGACTTCACCGAGGGCCGGCCGTGGTGCCACGTGGACGTCGCGGGCACGGCAATGCAGGGCGACTACGCGTCGGGCTTCGGCGTGCGGCTGGCGGCCGACGTGGCCCAGCGGGTGGCGCGCCTGAGGTGAAGCGGCTCCTCACGCTGATCCTGCTCATGGCCATCGCCGCGGGCGTGGCCTTCCTGCTCATGCGCACGGTCGCGCGCACCGAGGTGACCGACGTCTTCACGGCCCCGGCGCCGGTCACCGACGTGTCGGTGCAGACCGGGGCCGGCGGCATCGCGGTGGACGCCGGGGCGGACGACCGGCTGATCGCCCGCATCACCAAGGGCTACGCGTTCTTCTCGCCCGAGGTCACCGCCACCACCACGTCCGGCACGGTGCTGCTCGATACCGACTGCCCCACCCTGGGGGTGCTCACCGGCTGCTCCGTGGACTTCGACGTGGTCACGCCCGCGGCGGCATCGGTGCGCGCCACGAGCACGGCCGGGTCGGTGATGGTCACCGGCACGTCCGGTGCCGTGGTGGCCGAGAGCACGGCCGGCGGCGTGGCGGTGCTGCGATCGCGCTCACGCGACATCCGGGCGTCGAGCACCGCGGGCGACGTGCGCGTGGAGGCCGAGCAGGCCCCCGACCGCGTGGAGGCATCCACCACCGCGGGCGGCGTGACCGTGGTGGTGCCCCGCGGCGACTACCGCATCGACGCCAGCGCCGGCGCGGGCTCGGTGAACCTCGAGGGCATCACTGACACGCCATCCTCGGGCCGCGTCATCGTCGCCAGCGCGTCGGCCGGGGACGTGACCGTGCGCGCCCGGTGATCAGGCGTTGAGGCGCGCCTCGATGCCGTCGAGCAGCGCCTGCAGCCCGAACTCGAACACGTCGTCCTCACCGCGGGCGATGTCCGTGAACACCTCCACGAGCAGGGGCTCGTCGAACTCCTCGGCCGACGCGCCGTCCTCGAGTGCCGACGCCTCACCCATGGTGAAGCCGATGGTCCAGCGCGACACCACGCGCACGGCGCGCAGGGCGTCCTCACGCGGGAACCCCGTGTCCTCCATGGCGTTGAAGATCGTGCCAACGAGCACCGTGCTGCTGCGGTAGGCCACCGACGGGCGCGCGGCGATCATCGCCACCACGTTCGGATGCGCAGAGAGGGTCGCGCGGTAGGCACGCGAGAACGAGCACATGTCCTCGCGCCAGTCGCCGGTGAGCTCGAGCTCGGTGACGAACTCGGTCTGCACCATGGCCACCACGCCGTCCATCATCTCGTCCTTGCCCCCGGGCACGTGGTGGTAGAGCGACATGGCCTCCACCCCCAGCTCGGACGCCACGGCCCGCATGCTGCAGCCCTGCACCCCCGACTGGTCGATCACCGCCAGCGCGGCCTGTACCACGCGGTCGCGCGAGAGGGGCTCCCGCTCCTCGCTCACCGGCGCATCTCCTCGTCATCGTCGTCGCGACGCGCGTCGTCGCGCGAACGCAGGCGCGTGAACACGTAGGTGATGCCCGCGCCCAGCAGCGCGGACACCAGGATCACCACGATGAGGCTGGTGGAGGTGTCGGTGACCCACCAGGTCACCTCCACCTGCTGGGCGTTGGCGATGATGAACCAGAGCAGCAGCACCCCGCCGGCGATCGCCGCGATGGCCTTCCAGTTGCTGCCGCCGCTCCGCCGGGGCGGTCGGGAATCCCTCGACATCACGCCTCCTCAGGGGATGACCCGCCGAGGATACTGTCGACGGCGGTGGCCGGGTCGATCTCACGGGCCAGCACGCGCGCGGCGAGGGCGTCGAGGGCGGCCTCGTCGGCCCGGGCGGCGAGGTCGCGGGCCATGCGCTCGAGGGCCAGCGAGCGCAGGTTGCGGCGCATGCCATCGAGGGCGCGCTCGGGCGCCCGCCCTGACGACGACAGGTCGGCCCGGTGCCGCTCGACGGCATCCCAGGCCTGCTCCACCCCCTGCCCGTCCAGCGCCTGCGTGAGCACCACGGGCGGCAGCCAGTCATCGCTGGGCACCAGCGTGAGCGCCGACTCCACCTCGCCGGCCAGGATGTCCGCACCGGGGCGATCGCACTTGTTGATGACGATCACGTCGGGGATCTCCATCACCCCGGCCTTGATCGCCTGGATGGCGTCACCGCTGCCCGGCATGAGCACCAGCACCACGGTGTCGGCGAGCGCCTGCACCTCGATCTCGTTCTGCCCCGCGCCGACGGTCTCCACGATCACCACGTCGAACCCGGCGGCGTCGAGGATCGTGACGGCGTCGCCGGTGGCCTCGGCCAGGCCGCCCAGGTGACCACGGCTGGCCATCGAGCGGATGAACACCCCCTCATCGAGGAAGTGGTCGACCAGGCGGATGCGGTCGCCCAGCACCGCACCGTTGGTGAACGGGCTGGTGGGATCGACGCTCACGATGGCCACGGACATTCCGCGCGCGCGCAGGTGGCGCACCAGCGCGGCCGAGAGCGTGCTCTTGCCCGCGCCGGGCGACCCGGTGATGCCCACGCGCACCGCGCGGCCGGCCCGGGGGTGCAGCAGCCGCATGACCTCCCGCCCGTCGGGACCAAGCGACTCGGCCATCGAGATGGCCCTGCCGATGGCGCGGCGGCGGCCGTCCAGCACTCCCTGGGCCACCTCCGAGGGGGTCACGCGCGCCGCCCCCGCACTAGGCGACCTCCTGCAGCGACTCCGCCATGGCCGCGAGCAGCCGATCGGTCTGCTCGGGCAGGCCCACGCTGATGCGCAGCCCCCCGGGAGCACCGAATCCGGCGGTGGGCCGCACGATCACGCCGTGGCGCGTGAGCGCGGCGTCGATGGCCCGGGCCTCATCGGCCCCCACGTCGACGAACACGAAGTTCGCCGATGACGGCAGGGGGTCGAGGCCCAGCGCGCGCAGCCCATCGGCCATGCGCTCCCGCTCGGCCGTGGCCTCGGCGATGCGCTGCGGCATGTGGGCGGGGGCGTCCTCGATCGACGCCACCGCGGCCGCCTGCGCCACGGCGTTCACGTCGAAGGCATTGCGCACCGGGGACATCGCCTCGGCCAGGCCCTCGGGACCGGCCATCCACCCCACGCGAAGGCCCGCGAGGCCGTAGGCCTTGCTGAAGGTGCGCATCACCACCAGGTAGCGCCCCTCGCGGATCAGGGCCATGCCGTCGTGTGACCCCGGCGGCAGGTACTCGAAGTAGGCCTCGTCCAGCACGGGCAGCACGTGCGCAGGCAGGGCATCCAGGAACCGCCGCAGGGCCGCATCGGTCACCACGCCGCCGGTGGGGTTGTTGGGGCTCACCACCACCACGATCTTCGTCGACGGGCCCACGGCCGCCGCGAGGGCGTCGAGGTCGTAGGCGCCGCCGGGATCGAGCGGCACGGGGGTCCAGGTGGCCGCCTCCACGGTGGCGCCCTGGCGGTACGACACGAACGACGGCCAGCACATCACGATCTCGTCGCCCGGATCGAGGAACGTCATGCACAGCAGCTTGATGAGGCTGTCCATGCCGTTGCCCACCATGATGCGCTCCGGGTCGATCCCGTGGCGCTCGGCCAGGGCGTCGCGCACGGCCCACGCCCCCGGGTCGGGGTAGAGGTTCTGCTCCACGGCCGCGCGCCGGATGGCCTCGACGGCCAGCGGGAACGGCGGGTAGGGGCCCTCGTTGGATGCCAGCTTGGTGATGGGCACGTCGCCGAGCTCGCGACGCAGCTCGGCGAGCGGGCGCCCGGGCACGTAGGGCTGCACCGACCCCAGGATCGGCCGTATCAGCGCGGGGTCGAGGCGGGGCGCGTCGGACACGATCCGGAGGCTACACTCGCCGCCGATGCCGGAACTCGACGACCTCGGGCTCTTCCCGCTCGGACTGGTGCTGCTGCCGGGCGAGCGCGTGCCGCTGCACCTGTTCGAGCCGCGCTACCGCCAGCTCATGGCCGACTGCGTGCTCGACGACCGCCCCTTCGTGATCCTGCAGGACCACGGGGAGGGCGCATCGCCGATCGGATGCACCGCCCGGTTCGTGGCCCTGGGCCGGCGCTTCGTGGACGGCCGCATGAACGTCACGGTTGCGGGCGGGCAGGTGGTGCGGGTGCTCGAGCAGACATCCGGCCGCATGTACCTCTCGGCGTGGGTGGAGGCCGTGGACGACGACATGGCCGACGCCCCGGCCGAGCTGCGCGACGAGGTCCACGACCTCTTCGGGCGCCTGGTGGCCGAGATCGCCGGCGAGGGCCATGCACCGCCCATCCGGGACGACGTGCCGCTCTCGTACGCCATCGCAGGGATGATCGAGATGCCGGCGGAGCCCAAGCAGGACCTGCTCGAGTGCCGCGACGAGGAGGTGCGCCTGGCCATGGTGCGCGACATCCTGTCCGCGGCGCTGCAGGGCGCCGACCGCGAGCGCATCGCCGCCGCACGGGCCCGCACCAACGGCAAGGTCGCGCTGCCGTGACCGGCTCCGTCGCGGCCGTCGCGCCACGACGCATCGCGTGGGTGGAGGGTCCCGACGCCCCGGCCCTGTTGCACGGCCTGCTCACCGCCGACATCGAGGCGCTGCCCGTCGGGGGCGCGGTGCGCTCGCTCGTGCTCACCACCCAGGGCCACGTGGTATCGCAGATGGCGGTGGCCCGCGACGCCGACGAGGCCTTCACGCTCATCCTCGATGCCCCGCCGGCCGCCGACGGCGTGGCCGTGATCGCCGCGCACCACGTGTCGGAGGATGCCGAGGTGCTGGGGCCCGAGGATTCCCTGGTGCTGGTGGCCACCGACGACCTGGCGGGGGCGCTGGCGGGCGCGGGCGACCTGCAGGTGCCCGGGGTGATTCCCGGCACCATCGAGGTGCTCGCCGACGACCCCGTGGCCGTGGCACGCGCGTGCGGCGTCGCGCTGTCGGACGACGCGGCGCTCGAGGCGCTGCGCATCGGGCGCGGGGCCCCCGCGACGGGGGTGGACACCGGCGAGCGCACGCTGGTGCAGGAGGCGCTGCTTGACGGCGCCGTGTCGTTCGAGAAGGGCTGCTACCTGGGGCAGGAGACCGTGGCGCGCCTGCACTACCGCGGCCACGCCAACCGGCGCCTTGCGCGCATCGGGCTCGACGCGCCCGTGCCCGTGGGCGCCACGGTGCGTGGCCCCGCGGGCGCCGCGGGTGAGGTGACAAGCGTGGCCGACGTGCCCGGAGAGGGGTGGATGGCCCTGGCGATGGTGCGGCACGAGGTGGCCGATGGGACATCCGTCGATATCGATGGCGTGACGGGGCGGGTACTGCCCCCGGGCTGACGGGCCGGTGCTAGCGTCGGCATCGATGGGCTTCTCACGCGAAGACCGCGCGCAGGCGGCCCGGCAGAGCTGGGTGGTGCGCCTGTTCTACGACCGCGAGGGCAACCTGCACGGCGGCCGGGCGCTGGCGGTGGTGGCGCTGCTCGCCATCGCCGTGGTGCTGGGCACCGTGATGGTGTCGTTCGCGGGTGCGGCCTTCGGGCCCGAGACGCTCGCCACCGGCGCCCTCGTGGTGTTCCTGGCCATCAAGATCCCCCTGCTGCTCTTCGTGTTCTGGGTGCTCATGCGCCAGGGCGGCGGCTACACCCAGAGCGACCTCACCACCAATGAGCGCTCGCGGGTGCTCGAGAGCCTCGTGCAGCAGGCCCGCGAGGCCAGGGGAAAGCCCGACGAGGCCGAGCGGCTGCGGTGGGCGGCGCGCGAGGCGTGGCGCATCGCCGACGAGGCCCCTGATGACGAGCGCCAGCAGGCCATCGCCGTGGCCGTGGAGATCAGCGGCATGCGGCCCACCCCGCAGGACCGCACCGCGGCCTGAGCCCGGGGCCCCGGGCTCCTAGGCGAACACCAGCGCGTCGTCGACCTCGCCCGAGGCGAGGCCCTCCGCGATCTTGTCGAAGGCCATCGCGTGCACCACCGCGGCGATGTCCTCGGCGGTGCCCTGCAGCGCCTCGGGGTGGCGCGACTGCACCGTCACGCGCCCGACGAAGCAGGTCTTGATGGCCACCACCTGGCCGCCCTCGCGCACCTCGACGTTGAAGCCCCACAGCGTGTGGGCGTCGTCGGTGAGCGACGTGCGCGGCGGCTCGGCCACGAGCTCGAACGTCCTGTCCCCCACCGTCACCTCGCGCGTGCTCACAGGTGCACCACCCGCCCCTCGTCATCCACCCCGGCGGCGCCGCCACCGCGCCGCGGATCGCCCGCGGCCTCGAGGCCCCCGGCGACGACCCCCACCGCCGACACCCCGCCGAAGTACAGGTTGGCCTCGTCCCACAGGCGCAGGTCGAACCCGGCGTCGCGAAGTGCCCCAACGGCATCCGCCGGCACGCCGCCCTCGACATCCACCCCGCCGCACTCATGGTGCACGCGCGGCCTGCGCACCGCGTCCGCGGGGCCGAGGCCGCTGTCCACCATGCCGGCGACGACCATGAGGATCGCAGACCTCAGGCGGTTGGAGCCCGCCGATCCCACCGCCGCGAGCGGCCGGCCGTCGCGCAGCAGCAGCGTCGGCGCCATCATGGATGTCATGCGCGCACCGGGCGGCAGCGACCCGAAGCCCGCCGGGTTGAGGTCGCTCTCGCCGAGCATGTTGTTGAGCAGCACGCCGGTGCCCGGGGCCACCACCCCCGACCCCGATCCATTCGACGACGACAGGCTGGCCATGCCGCCCTCGGCGTCGATGGCGCTCACGTGCGTGGTGCCGGTGGGCTTGCGCGAGGGGCCCCCGCCCGGCTGGTCACCCGCGCGCATGGATGCCCAGAAGCGCTCGAGGAAGTCCTCGTCGGCGAGCCCGTCGTGGAACCCGGGCCCGCGCACGGCGTTGGCGGCGGCCTGCGCCCGTGCCATGCCCTCGTAGAACGCCGCGTCATCCGCCGCATCACCGACGCCGTCCATCTGGGCCAGGGCCGCGGCGATCAGCACGCCCCCGCTCGAGGGCGGCGGGTTGGTGAGCACCGTGACGTCCCGGAACGTCACCTCAACGGGGTCGCGCTCCACCACGCGGTAGGCGGCCATGTCGTCGCCGGTGATGAGCCCGCCGGTGGCCGCGAGGTAGCGCAGGATCTCCTCGCCCACCACGCCGCCGTACATGCACGCGGCGCCCTCCCGGCCGAAGCGCTCGAGCGTGGTCGCGAGGTCGTTGAACACCAGCGTGGCGCCGGGGGCCGCGGCCCGTCCGTCGGGGGTGAACTGCGCGGCCGACGCCGGGGTGTGGCCCAGCATCTCCTCGAGGATCTGGTGCAGGTAGGCGGCCTCCTCCGCCACCACCACGCCGGCGCGCGCGAGGTCCACGGCCGGGCGCACGAGGTCGGCGAGCGGCAGGCGCCCGAAGCGACGCGAGGCCTCGTCGAGCCCGGCCAGCATTCCCGGCACCGCCACCGACGCGGGACCGATGTGGAACACCTGCTCGGTGGTGCCGAAGGGGACGGTGAAGGCGTGCAGGTCGGCGGGGTCGAGCGCCCGGCCGCCCGGGCCGAGCCCCGGCACCGCCACGAAGAAGTCGAGCACGGTGGCGGGACCGCCGGGCGGGCGCACCAGCAGGAAGCCCCCGGCGCCGGGGCCGGTGAGCACCGCCTCGGCCACCGCAGCGGTGAGCGCCCCGGCGATCACGGCGTCCACGGCCGTGCCGCCATCGGCCAGGGCCCTGGCGCCGGCGCGTGCCGAGAGCGGATTGCCGGCGGCGACGGCGCCCGTGATCACCGGGCGCGAACCCCTAGGCGGCGGATCCGCCGTCCGGGTCGGACGAGCCCGTGTCGCCCTCCACCGAGAACAGCCGGGTGGAGTCCTCGCCGGGAGGCGTCACCGCCGTGGTCTCGGCAGCGCTGGGACGCTGCACCGGCAGGTCGGGGTCGGGTGCCACCGACAGCGTTGCCGGGGCCTCGGGCGGATCCCTGGGCGGCGGGGGCGGCGGCACGTCGGCCGAGAGGTCCGGGGCCTCGGGCGGCTCGGCGATCTCGGACGTGCTCGAGAGAGCCGGGCCGCTGTCGGGGCGTGCACGGCGTCCGCGCTCCACGCGGGTGGCGGGGGTGCGCGATCCGATACCGGCCGACGAGGCGCCGGTACGGGCGGGCGTGCCCGACAGGCCGGCGGCAATGACCGTGACCCACACCTGGTCGTCGAGCTGGTCGTCGATCGTGGCGCCGAAGATGATGTTGGCGTCGGGGTCCGCGGCGTCGGCCACCACCTGCGCGGCCTCGGTGACCTCGATGAGCGACATGCTCGGCCCGCCGGTGATTCCCAGCAGGATTCCCCGGGCGCCATCGATGGGCGTCTCGAGCAGCGCCGACGAGATCGCGGCCGTGGCCGCGTCGGTGGCGCGGCTGCCGCCGCTGGCGTAGCCGATGCCCAGCAACGCGGTGCCGGCGTCCTTGAGGATCGTGCGCACATCGGCGAAGTCGACGTTGATGAGGCCGGGCAGGGTGATGAGGTCGCTGATGCCCTGCACGCCCTGGCGCAGGAGGTCGTCGGCCACGGCGAACGCCTGCACCACGCTGGTGCCGCGCTCGAGCACGCTCATGAGGCGGTCGTTCGGGATGACGATGACCGTGTCGGCGGCGTCGCCCAGGTGCGTGATGCCCAGGTCGGCCGTGTTGGCGCGCTTGTTGCCCTCGAATCCGAACGGGCGCGTGACCACCGCCACGGCCAGCGCGCCGAGCTCGCGGGCCACCTTGGCCACCACGGGCGCCCCGCCCGTGCCGGTTCCGCCGCCCTCGCCCGCCGCGATGAACACCAGGTCGCTGCCGCGCAGCACGCGGCGCAGGTGCTCCTCGCTCTCGCGGAAGGCCATCTCGCCGAGCGCGGGGTCGCCGCCGGTGCCGAGCCCGCGCGTGACCTCCGCGCCCACGGGGATCACCACGTCGGCGCGGCTGCTGTCGAGCGCCTGGCGATCGGTGTTGATCGCGATGAACTCGACGCCGTGCACTCCGGCCTCGATCATGCGGTCGACGGCATTGCACCCCCCGCCACCGACTCCGACCACCCGCACCACGGCCTGGCCCTCGGCGCGCATGGGCACGTCCTGGCGGGTCTCGGCCGGGGCCTCGGACTGCATGCCCTGTGCGCCGCCCTCGCCCGGGGTGGTGCTCCTGAAGAGATCCGCGAGCGGACCCTCGCGCATGGACTGCTTCTTCACGAGGCCAGTCTAAGGTTCGGCCCGGACTGCGGCCTCACGTCACGCACCGGACGGCGCATCCTCTCGAGGTCGTCGGTCCACACGCCATCGCGCTCCAGCACCTCGCGGGCCAGCTGGCGGTACCAGCGCGCGGCCTGCCCGCTGCCGTCGTAGGCGAGGATGCTCTTGCCCTGCACGGGCGCCTCGGCGAAGCGCACGGTCTTGCCGATGCGGGTGCGGAACACCACATCGCCGAAGTTGTCGACGAGCACGTCCACCGCCTCGCGGCAGTGCATGGTGCGCCCGTCGTACATGGTCGGGAGGATCCCGAAGATGCACACCTCGGGGTTGAGGTGCTCGCGCACCTGCTCGAGGGTCTGGGTGAGCTGCGCCAGGCCGCGCAGCGAGAGGTACTCGCACTGCACGGGCACGATCACGCCCTGCGCGGCGACCATCGCATTGATGGTGAGCAGCCCCAGCGACGGCGGGGTGTCCATGATGATGTAGTCGTACTGCGAGCGCACCGGCTCGAGTGCGCGCTGCAGGGCGCGCTCGCGGCCGATCATGCTCGACAGCGCCAGCTCGGCACCGGCGAGCTCGATGCCCGCGGGGGCGATGTCGATCTCGCGCACCTGCACGATGTCCTTGATCGGCAGGGCCTTCACCAGCACGTCGTACATGCCGTCGCGCAGGTTCTCGACGTCGATGCCCTGGCTCATCGAGAGGTTGCTCTGGGGATCGAGGTCGACCACCAGCACGCGCTGGCCCTTCTCATGGAGGGCAGCGGCAAGGCTCAGGGACGACGTGGTCTTCGCCACCCCGCCCTTCTGGTTCGCCATCGCAAGAACGCGTGCCTGACGCGCCATCTCATGTCCTCCAGGGAGTGTTCCGGTGCGCCTCACGTTTCCACGCGCACGGGCCGACTCCTCCCGCCCCGCGGTCAGCCGGGGCGCGGAACCAGCGCGGCGGGTGACACGGGGCCCCCGGAGTACCCCGATATCTCCGCCGCGCGCACCATGCGGGCCATCGCCCCGGGCGCGATATCGGTGGTGGGCGTCATCGCCGCGAGCGACGCCAGCAGCACCTTCTCGTCGATCTCCTTGCCGGTCGACTCCGACAACCTGGCGTTGAACCTGCGCGCCACCGCCAGCCGGTCGCGCCGGGCACGTGCCACCGCCTCGGCGTTCGCCTTCACCAGGGCCGCCGTGGCCTCGGGGTTCGCGCGCGCGAACTCCTCGGTGGCAACGAGGATCGTGGCCGGGATCCTCCACGCCGCGATCTGGCGGTCGATCGCGGGCACCGGTACCGCCACGCCCTCGGCCACGAGCCGCTCCCCGTACGGCGCGGGTGCGAGTGCGGCATCCACGACATCCTGCTTGAGGGCCTCGGGGAGGGCCGAGTTCTTCACCGGCACCACCTCCACATCGCCGCCCTGGTCGTCCGCGCGCAGGCCCGCGCTGTCGAGCAGCAGGCGCAGGGTGAGGTCCTGCGTGTTCCCGTGCGAGGGCACCGCCACGCGCTTGCCGGCCAGGTCGGCCACCGTGCGGATTCCGCTGCGCTCGCGCGCCACCATCGCCTGGCCGCCCGTGACCACGCCCGCCAGCAGGCGCAGTCGCCCGGGTGCCCGGCTCTCGGCGAGCACATACGGCCCGGGGCCCAGGTACCCGGCATCGAGCGACCCGCCGAGCAGGGCGCTCACCTCCTCGGGCCCGCTGGCGAACACCTGCTCCTCCACCGGCAGCCCGGCAAGCCCCTGTGCCATCTCCTTCTGCAGGCCGATGAGCGCGGGGCCGTGCGTGACATTGAGGAAGAGCCCCAGGCGCACCGCGTCACTGGGCCCGCCGCCGCCGCAGCCCGCCACCAGCATGGTCGCCATCGCCACCACCGCGGCCAGCGCCACGGCGAGGGCATGCCTAGCGCGCACCCACGAGCCCCCACCGCTGGTTCACCCAGCGCTCGAGCCGGGTGAAGAACAGCTGCTCGGTGACGATGCCCACCACGAGGATCACCAGGATCACGGCCATCACCACGTCGATCGCGCCGATCTCGCGCCCGAGCTCGAGCACGCCACCGAGCCCCGCGGCGCCGGTCACCACGATCTCCGCGGCCATCAGGGCACGCCAGGCGAATGACCAGCCCATCTTCAGGCCGGTGACGAGGCTCGGCACGATGGCCGGGAAGATGAGCGTGCGCTGCATGAACAACCCGCGCGCGCCCAGGGCCCGGCCGGCCATCATGAGGGTCGGTGAGATCTGGTGCATGGCGCCGTAGGTGGCCAGCGCCATGGGCTTGAACGTGCCGAAGGCCGTGATGGCCAGCACCGCCGTGCCGTTGAACCCGAACCACAGGATCGCCAGGGGCAGGAACGCGATCGTGGGCACGGCCTGCAGGCCGGCGATCACCGGCCGGATGCCGTCCTCGAGGAACTTCGACCCGCCGGTGAGGATGCCCAGCAGCACGCCCGCCACCACGCCGATCGCCCACCCCTCCACCAGCCTCAGCAGCGTGGCGCCGAGGTCATCGAGCAGGGCGCGCTCGGTGAAGAGCGTGCCGAGCGTCGACAGCACGTCGCCCGGCGCGGGCAGCTTGTAGGGGTCGACCAGGCCGGTGGCCGAGACGATCCACCACACGGCCAGGATGAGGATGACGAACCAGCTCTTGCGGAAGAGGTCCATCGCCACCGCGCCGGTGCTGCGCGCGGCGCGCGTGGCCGCGCCGGCACGATTGCCCGCGTCGCCCCCGGCGCCATCCCCGGTCGCGGTGCTCACAGCGCCGACACCTCGGCCACCTGGGCGCGGCGCACGGCGGCGTCGTCCACCTCTTCGCGCAGCCGGTCGAGCATGTCGTGGCGGATCTCCAGCAGCGCGGGGTCGGCCTCATCCCGCGGACGCGGGATGTCGATGTCGTAGGTCTTGACGATGCGACCGGGGCCCGACGACAGCAGGTGGACGGTGTCCGAGAGGAACGCCGCCTCGATGAGGTTGTGGGTCACGAACACCACGGCGGGACGCGTCTCGAGCCAGATGCGCTGCAGCTCGTCCGAGAGGATCGTGCGCGTCTGGGCGTCGAGCGCGCTGAAGGGCTCGTCCATCAGCAGGATCTCCGGCTGCATCACCAGGGCGCGGGCGATGGACGCCCGCTGGCGCATGCCACCCGAGAGCTCGTACGGGTGCTTGTCGGCTACGTCGTCGAGGTGCACCAGCCGCAGGGCGTCCTCCACCCTCTCGCGGCGCTCGGCCTTCGGAACCTTGTGCGCCCGCAGGCCGTACTCCACGTTGTGGAACACCGTGAGCCACGGGAAGAGCGCGGCGTCCTGGAACACGATGGCGCGCCCATCACCCGGCCCGGTCACCGGGCTGCCGAGCGCCTCGATGCTGCCGGCGTCGGGCGTGAGCAGGCCGGCGATCATGCCGAGCAGCGTGGACTTGCCGCAGCCACTCGGCCCCACCAGGCTCACGAACTCGCCGCGCGCCACCTCGAACGAGGTGGGAAGGAGCGCCGCATGGTCGCTGCGGTCGTACGTCTTGCTCGCGCCCGAGACGCGAAGAGCGGGCTGCTCCACTGGACCTCCCCGGAACACGACTCCGGCGGGTTGGGTGATCGGATGGCGATGGCGCGGCGTGGCGCCCCCGTCGC
>JAFMJQ010000029.1 GCA_017853415.1 Thermoleophilia bacterium
GATGACCAGCCTCACCTTCCGCCCGGCCGACGCCGTCGCGGGCACGATCGCCGTGCCCCCCGACAAGTCGCTCACGCATCGGGCCTTCCTGCTCGGCGCGATATCCGATCGCCCCGTGGTGGTGGACGACCCCCTCGACTCCGAGGACACCCGCGCCACGCTCAACGCCGTGCGGGCCATGGGCGCCGGCGTGGAGGGCGACATCGCGTCGGGGCGCGTGGTGGTGGCGGGCCGCGGCGTGCGCGGGCTCACCCCGCCACCGGTCATCGACTGCATGAACGCCGGCACGCTCATGCGCCTTGCCGCGGGCATCATCGTGGGCCAGCCCCCGGGCGAGGTGACGGTGCTCGATGGTGACGACTCACTGCGAGGGCGCCCCATGGGCCGCGTGGCCGACCCCCTGGTGGCGATGGGCGCCGCGGTGATCCCCGCCGAGGGGGGCACGCCCCCGATGGCGGTGCGCCCCGGCCTGCCGCTGCACGGCATGGTGCACGAGCTGGCGATGGCCAGCGCGCAGGTGAAGAGCTGCGTGCTGCTCGCCGGGCTGAACGCCGACGGGGAGACCTGGGTGCGCGAGCCGGTGCCCTCGCGCGATCACACCGAGCGCATGCTGCGCGCCGCGGGGGTGGAGGTGATGGAGCGCGACGGCATGGTGGGCGTTGCCGGCCCGGTGGCGGGCCTCGCGCTGCCCGACATGAAGGTGCCCGGCGACTTCTCGTCCGCCGCGTTCGCCATCGTGGCCGGGGTGCTTCGTGGCGACCCCGCCGTGCGCGTGACCGGCGTCAACCTCAACCCGGGTCGCACCGGCCTGCTCGACGTGCTGCGGCGCATGGGCGCGGATGTCACGGTGCAGCCCGGGCCCGACGTGGCGGGCGAGCCCGCGGGCGACGTGATCGTGCGCCGTGCCGCGATGCTGCACGCCACCGAGGTGACGGCCGCCGAGGTGCCGTCGATGGTGGATGAGGTGCCGCTGGTGGGGCTCCTGGGCGCCCTGGCCGCGGGCACCACCGTGGTGAGCGGCGCGGGCGAGTTGCGGGTGAAGGAGAGCGACCGCATCGCCACCGTGGTGGAGCTGCTGCGGGCGGTGGGGGCCGACGCCGACGAGCGCGAGGATGGCTTCGTGGTGCGCGGGCAGATGTCCATCCCGGGCGGCGAGGTGCAGTCGCACGGCGATCACCGCCTGGCGATGCTCGGGGCGCTCGCCGGCATGGTGAGCGAGGGCGGGGTGACCGTGCACGGAATGGAGGCCGCGGCGGTGTCGTACCCGGGCTTCACCGACGACATGCTCATGCTCGGGGCGGTGACCGCATGATCGTGGCCATCGACGGCCCCGCCGGCGCGGGCAAGAGCACCGTGGCGCGTGGCGTGGCGGCATCCCTTGGCGTGGGCTACCTCGACACCGGCGCCATGTATCGCGCGCTCACGCTGGTGGCGCTGCGCGATGGGGTGCCCACGGATGACGGGCCGGCACTGGCCGCGCTCGCACGCGAGCACCCGGTGTCGCTCGAGAACGGCCCCGCCGGCGTGCGCGTGCTCATGCGCGGTGATGACGTCACCATGGCAATCCGCGAGGCGGACGTCACCGCAGCGGTGTCCGAGGTGGCGGCCCACCCCGAGGTGCGCACCGAGATGGTGGCGCGCCAGCGCGCGATCATGGAGCACGGCGACTGGGTGTGCGACGGGCGCGACATCGGCAGCGTGGTGTTTCCCCAGGCCGAGGTGAAGGTGTTCCTCACGGCATCTGTGGACGAGCGCGCGAGGAGGCGGCACGCCGAGCTGGTGGCCCGTGGCGAGCGCGTGGACCTGCGGGCCATCCGCGACGACGTCGAACGGCGCGACCACGCCGACTCATCGCGGGCGGCGAGCCCGCTCGTGGTGGCCGACGGCGCGGTGGTGGTGGACACCACGGGCATCGGGGTGGACGACGTCATCGGCCGCATCGCCGCGATGGCGCGGGAGCCCGCCGCATGAGCGACGCCCCCGCCGCGGCCCCCGGGCCCGCCTACGACCGCCTGGCCGCCCCGCAGTCGGCCGATGACGTGCGCATCACCAGCTGGTGGTGGTGGATCGGCCGCAACCTGCTCTCGGTGTACTTCCGGACGAGGTTCCGTGCGAAGAAGGTGCGGGGCAAGGAGAACATCCCGCGCACCGGCGGAATCCTCATCGTGTCGAACCACATGACCAACAACGATCCGTTCCTGGTCGGGTGGTCGGCCATCCCGCGCCGCGCCTTCTACATGGCCAAGTCCGAGCTCTTCGCGCATCGCCTGCAGCGCGTGGCCATCGGCACGCTCGGCGCGTTTCCCATCCGTCGCGGCGAGGCCGACCGCACCGCCATGCGCATCGCCAAGGGGCTCCTCGCGCGCGGCGAGTGCGTGATCATCTTCCCCGAGGGCACCCGCTCGCGCGACCAGCGCCTGCGAAGCCCGTACCCAGGTGCGGCGTCGCTCGGGCTGCCGGATGACGTCACGGTGATCCCCGCGGCCATCTGGGGAATCCACGAGAAGCACGGTCCGTCGCGGGTCATCTTCGGCCCGCCGGTGTCGAAGGAGGGCCTCGAGGGCCCGCGAAGCCAGCGCGCCGGCGAGCTGGCGCTGCGGATGATGGCCGCCATCGCCGATCTGCTCCCCGAGATCGGCGGCCCGGTGCAGGATCCGCCCACCACGCTTGCGACCACGGACGACGAATGAGCGACGAGGGCGACGGCACGCAGCGCACCCCACGGGCATCGCGGCCCGGCATGCCCGACCGGCCGCTGGGCCGCGAGCGCCACGCCGCGCGCGGCAGCACCGTGGCCCAGGGGCAGCCGGTGGTGGCGGTGGTGGGCTATCCGAACGTGGGCAAGTCGACGCTGTTCAACCGGCTCACCGGACGGCGCGAGGCCGTGGTCGACTCCAAGCCCGGTGCCACCCGCGACCGCCGGCAGGGCGGCACCGAGTGGAACGGCCGCCAGTTCCAGGTGCTCGACACCGGGGGCATCGACGAGGCCGACGAGTCGACCATGGCCAAGGACATCGCGGCGCAGGCCATCCGCGCCATCGACGAGGCCGACCTCATCCTGTTCGTGGTGGACGCCGCCGTGGGCGCCACGCCGGGCGACCTCGAGGTGGCCGAGCGCCTTCGCCGCTCGCACCGCCCCGTGATCGTGGTGGCCAACAAGTGCGACAACGCCGATGCCGAGATGCGGGCGCAGGACCTCTGGGGCCTGGGGCTGGGCGATGTCGTCACGGTGTCGGCCCTGCACGGGCGCAACATCGGCGACTTCCTCGACCTGCTGGTGGAGAGCCTGCCGGATGATGTGCCGGCGCCCGATGAGTCGATCGCGCGCATGCCGGCCTTCTGCATCATGGGGCGCCCGAACGTGGGGAAGAGCTCCATCCTCAACGCCCTGCTGGGCGAGGAGCGCATGATCGTGCAGGACCTCCCCGGCACCACGCGCGATCCGGTGGACACCATCATCGAGTGGGACGGCCAGGAGATCGTGCTCATCGACACCGCGGGCCTGCGCCGTCGCGGGCGCATGCGCGAGCGCGTCGAGGTGTACAGCCAGCAGCGCGCGCTCGAGGCCGCCGAGCGATCGGATGTGGCGATCGTGGTGGCCGACGCCACCGAGGGCATCACCGAGGCCGACCTCGCCGCCTGCGACCAGGCCGCGCAGAACCACTGCGCCACCATGCTGGTGCTCAACAAGTGGGACCTCGCCCAGCCCGACCTCACCGACCTCGCCGGCCGGGTGCGCCGCAAGAGCCGCCAGCACCCGCCCATCGTCGCGTGCTCGGCCGTCACCGGCGAGGGCATCGATCGCATCATCCCGCTGGCCATGAAGCTCTATGCGAAGAGCTGCACGCGCCTCTCCACCCATGAGCTCAACACCGCCCTGCGCGAACTGGCCGAGGAGCGTCCCGGTCCGCGCAAGGGCAAGCGCCGGCTGTCGATGCGGTTCCTGGTGCAGACCGGCGTGGCGCCGCCGGTATTCCGGCTCGAGGTGAACGACCGGTCGCTGATGACCCGCGACTACGGTTTCTGGCTCGAGAACCGCCTGCGCGACCGCTTCGACCTTGCGGGCGTGCCGGTGGACATCGAGGTGAGGAGCCGCCGGTGAGCGACATGGTGGTGGTGGGCGCAGGGGCGTGGGGCTGCACGTTCGCGCGAATCGCGAGCCTCGCCGGCGCGCGGGTGGCGCTGGCGTGCCACACCGCCGAGCAGGCCGCGGTGCTGCGCGACACCCGCCACGACCGCATGCATCTCGGCGAGGTCGCGCTGCCGGATGATGTCCACGTCACGCACGTGGACGACCCCGCGGCGTTCGACGTGGCATCCATCGTGGCCGTGGCCCTGCCCAGCCGCGCGGTGGCCGCGGAGGCCGCGGCGCTGGGTGCACGTATCCCGGCCGGCGCCGGGGTGCTGTCGCTCACCAAGGGCCTCGAGCCGGGCACCGGGCGGGTGCTCTCGCAGGTGTGGGCAGACGCCGCGCCGGGCGTGCCGTTCGCGGTGCTGTCGGGCCCCAATCACGCCGAGGAGATCGCGCAGGGGCAGCCGGCGGCCGCGGTGGTGAGCGGCAACCCGGCGCTGGCCCAGCGCGTGCAGCAGATGGTGTCGGGCCCGGTGTTCCGGGTGTACGTGAACGACGACCTCGTGGGGGTCGAGCTGTGCGGGGCGGCGAAGAACGTCATCGCGCTGGCCGCCGGGATGTCCGACGGCCTGGGATTCGGCGACAACGCCAAGGCCGCCCTCATCACGCGCGGCCTGGCGGAGATGACCCGCCTGGGGCGTGCCGCAGGCGCCACCGACGCCACGTTCCGCGGGCTCGCGGGAATGGGCGACCTCATCGCCACGTGCACCAGCCGGCACAGCCGCAATCGCCGCGCGGGCGAGATGATCGCCCGCGGCACGCCCGCCGATGCCGTGGAGCAGGAGATCGGGCAGGTGGTGGAGGGCATCGCCACGGTCAGCGCGCTGCTCACCCGCGCACAGGCCGAGGGCGTGGAGTTGCCGATATCCGAGCAGGTGGCGGCGGCGGTATTCGACGGCCGCGCGCCCGCCGAGTGCATGCGCAACCTCATGGGACGTGCCCCGGCATCCGAGGCCTGACGGCCGCGTGTTCCCCCGGCACAGTCGGGTGCGGGTTCTGAACCGAGCCTTTACCGGCGCGTAGCGGGCGCATTGCCAGGCCGTTCTACCTTTCACCGGGTAACCAGTCCGACGGAGGTTCCTCGCACATGAGTTCGTCCACCCGCTCCCGGCGCATGCGGCGCCAGGTCATCCCGGCCGTCGCGCTTGCCGCAGTCGGCGCCGCAGGTGGCATCGCCGTCCTCTCCGGGTGCGGCAGCACCGCATCGGCGGGTTCGGCCCCGGCGTCGATCGCCGGGTACATCCCGGCCTCGAGCCCGCTCTACGTGCAGGTGTCCACCGACACCGCCGGCACGCAGTGGACCAACCTCAACCGCCTGGGCAAGCTCTTCCCGGGCTTCGGTGACATGCGCGCCGAGCTCGACAAGGCCCTGGCCCGCGAGGGCATCGCGTGGGACACCCAGCTCAAGCCGCTGCTTGGTGAGTCGGCAGCCATCGCCGTGACCGAGGTACCCGAGACCGAGTCCGTGCTGAAGGGCGCGCTCACCGACCCCGCGGGTGCCGCGGGCCGCGCGGTGGCCAAGGCAGCCGACCAGCCCATGCTGGCCGTGCTGCAGATCGCCCAGGGCAAGTCCGCCGACGTCAAGGCGCTCATCGCGAAGCAGCCCGGCGGCATGAAGGAGACCGGCACGCAGGACGGTGCCACGCTCTACGCCGACACCACCATGGGCTCGTACGCCGCGGTCACCGACGAGTCGGTGATCCTCGGCACCACCGAGGCGGTGGTGAAGCAGGCGCTCGAGGTGAAGGCGGCGGGCGGCGAGGCCTCGCTGTCGGGCGTGTTCCGCTTCAACGAGGCCCTGGCCCTGCTCCCCGACGACGTCTTCGCCATGGGCTACGTCAACGTCGAGGAGGCCGGCAAGGCGGCGTCCGAGATCATCCCGCAGGTCGGCGACCTGGCCGGCGGACAGCTCACCGGCGCCGCCGCCATGTCGGTGACGGCCGAGCCCGATGGCCTGCGCATGAAGGCCGTCATGGTGGACGCCGGCCCCGCGGCGCAGCAGACGCCCTACTCGCCCACGCTCACCGCGCAGGCGCCGGCCGACGCTGTGGCCTACCTGGGCTTCAACCGCCTGGCCGACACCGTGCAGCGCGCCGTCTCGGCGGCATCGAGCGAGGGGTCGGAGGACACCAAGAAGCAGATCGACGCCCTCACGGGCCAGCTGCCGCTGCTCCTCGGCGTGAACACCGACGACCTTCGCAACCTCACGGGCGGCGAGCACGCCGTGGTGGTGGGCGGCCGGGGCGCGAAGCCCGAGGCCGCGCTGGCGCTGCAGGTGAAGGACGGCACCCAGGCCACGGAGAGCCTCACCGCGCTGTCGAGGTCGGTGCCGGTGGTGCTCCGCCAGTTCGGCGGCGACGGCGCGAAGATCGGCAAGGCCACCCCGTTCGCGCAGGACGGCGTGAAGGGCCAGGTGATCCCGGCCGGCGACATGTCGGTTGCCTGGGGCGTGCGCGGCAACCTCGCCGCGATCGGAAACGGTGCGGGCGCGGTGGCGTCGGTGCTGGCCCCGCGCTCGGCGGGCACCTCGCTCGGCGCCACGCAGGCGTTCAAGACCGCCACGCAGGGCATGCCCGACCAGGTGACCGGCCTCGCGTACGTGGACGTGCGCAAGGCGGTTCCGATGCTCGCCGCCAATGGGGCCTTCGAGGGCAAGGACGGCGCGCGCAAGCGGGCCGACATCGCCCCGCTCACGCAGATCGCCGCGTGGAGCACCGCGGGGGAGACCCCGACGGTCGAGGTGTTCGTCGGCATGGGGAAGTGATCCAGGGCCGCACGGCCTTGCCGTGATGTAAGCGGTGTGCAGCGTTCGGGTGGTGGTGTTGCGAGCGCTGCAGCGCCCGTTGGTAGGGTGCCCCGCTGGATCCAACGGCAAGGAGCCGCATGAGTGAGTACCTCTTCACCTCGGAGTCGGTCACCGAGGGTCACCCCGACAAGATCGCCGACCAGATCTCTGACGGCGTGCTCGACGCCATGCTGGCGCAGGACCCGATGTCCCGCGTCGCATGCGAGACCCTCATCACCACCGGCCAGGTGATGATCGCGGGCGAGGTGACGACCGCCGCACAGGTGGACATTCCCACGATCGTGCGCGACACCATCACGCACATCGGCTACGTCAACTCGAAGGATGGCTTCGACGCTGCATCGTGCGGCGTGTCGGTGGCGCTCGACAAGCAGAGCCCCGACATCGCCCAGGGCGTGAACACGGCCTTCGAGAAGCGCGCCCACGGGGAGGAGGACCGCTTCGACGAGCAGGGCGCGGGCGACCAGGGCCTGATGTTCGGCTTCGCCTGCGACGAGACGTCGGTGCTCATGCCCCTGCCAATCGTGCTGTCGCACCGCATCGCCGAGCGGCTCGCCGCGATGCGCCGCACCACCATGCCGTTCCTCCTGCCCGACGGGAAGTCGCAGGTGAGCGTGCGCTACGACGACATCACGCCGGTGGGCGTGGAGGCCGTGGTGGTGTCGAGCCAGCACACCGAGGACGTCTCGCAGGAACTCCTGCACCAGGAGATCACCAGCGAGGTCGTCAAGCCGGTGCTCGAGGACTTCGGGGTGTGGAACGACGACATCCGCTTCTTCATCAACCCCACCGGCAAGTTCGTGGTGGGTGGCCCCATGGGCGACTGCGGCCTCACGGGCCGCAAGATCATCGTGGACACCTACGGCGGCATGGCCCGCCACGGCGGTGGCGCCTTCTCGGGCAAGGACCCCTCGAAGGTCGACCGCTCGGCCGCCTACGCGGCGCGCTGGGTGGCCAAGAACGTCGTGGCCGCGGGCTTCGCGAAGCGCTGCGAGGTGCAGGTGGCCTACGCCATCGGCGTGGCGCGCCCGGTGTCGGTGAACGTGCAGACGTTCGGCACCGGCACCCGGCCCGACGCGGAGATCCTCAAGTGGATCGAGGAGAAGTTCGACCTGCGCCCCGCGGCCATCATCGAGCACCTCGACCTGCGCCGGCCGATCTACCAGAAGACCGCCGCCTACGGCCACTTCGGCCGCACCGAGCCGGAGTTCACCTGGGAGAGCACGGCGATCGGCGACGAGCAGGCTGGCTGATCCGGCCAACGGGGGGGCGGCCGCGCAGGTCGTCCCCCTGGTCGCCGCCCGCGCCCTCGACCGGGCGCTCGACTACTCCGTGCCCGCCGACGTCGACGCGCGGGTGGTCCCCGGTGCGCTGGTGGCCGTGCGCCTGGGCCCCAGGGCCGTGCTCGGGGTGGTGGTGGGGCGTGATGCCCCCACGCACGCGGGAACCCTGCAGCCCGTGGCCGGGGTGGTGGACGCCCCGGCGGTGCCTCCCGACCTGATCGACCTCGCGCGGTGGGTTGCCGCGCGCACGCTGGCGCCGCTGGGGGCGTGCCTCAGGCTGGTGCTGCCGCCCGGGGCGGAGGGCGCGCTGCGCCGCGGGCCCGAGGGCACGTGGCGGCTCGGGGCGCCCACCGGCCAGGGGCGCGAGCGCATGGTGGCGCGTGCGGTGGACGGCGCACCCGCGGCCGACGGCCGCCGGGCCGCGGTGCTGGCCGATCTCAGGGCCGCGGGCGGCACGCTGCCGGCGGCCGACCTGGTGCGCGTGGCGGGCACCACCATGCCCACGCTCCGTCGCATGCAGGACGACGGACTCATCACCCTCACGACCGAGCGCGAGGATGCCAGCGGGCTCGACTGGTTCGGTGTGGCCCCCGTGCCCGATGCCCCGCCAGAGCTCACGGCCGAGCAGCAGGCGGCGGTCGCGCGAATCACCGCGGGCATCGCATCGGGCACATCCGAGGCCCTGCTGCTGCATGGGGTCACCGGCTCGGGCAAGACCGAGGTGTACCTGCGCGCCATCGCCGCGGCGCGCGAAAAGGGGCTGGGGTCGCTGGTGCTGGTGCCCGAGATCGCGCTCACCCCCCAGCTGCTCGGTCGCCTGCGATCCCGGCTGGGGGATCGCGTGGCCGTGTGGCACTCGGCGCTGGCGCCGGCGGAGCGCGCGGCCGAGTACCGGCGCATCGCGTCAGGCGAGGCCGACGTGGTGCTCGGGGCCCGCAGCGCGGTGTTCGCGCCGATCCCGCGCATCGGGCTGGTGGTGGTGGACGAGGAGCACGACTCGTCGTACAAGCAGGACGCCACGCCGCGCTACGACGCCCGGCAGGTGGCCTACCGGCGGGCGCTCGATGCCGGCGCGGTGCTGGTGTACGGCAGCGCCACGCCACGCCCCGAGGCCTGGCACGCGCTCGAGCGCATCACCCTGGCGTCGCGGGCCGACGGTGCCGCCCTGCCGTCGGTGCAGGTGGTGGACATGCGCACGCAGCCGGCGGGGCCGGTGTCGCGGCCCCTCGCCAAGGCGTTGCAGGAGGCCGGCGAGCGGGGAGAGAAGGCGATCATCCTCCTCAACCGCCGGGGGTTCTCGCGCACCACGCTGTGCCGCTCGTGCGGCTGGATCGCCCGCTGCCCCGACTGCGACGTGCCGATGGTGCTGCACCGCGAGGGCGCGGACGACCGCCTGGTGTGCCACCACTGCGGCATCGAGCGCACGCCGCCCACGGCGTGCCCGTCGTGCCGATCGGTGGACGTCGGGCGCCAGGGGTCGGGCACGCAGGCGCTCGAGGACGCCCTCGCGCGCATCGTCCCCGACACGCGCCTGGTGCGGCTCGATGCCGACAGCGCGGCGCGGCGCGGGGGAATCGTGGGGCTGCTCGAGGAGTTCTCGCGCCCCGGGCCGGCGATCCTGCTGGGCACGCAGATGGTGGCCAAGGGGCACGATCTGCCGGCCGTCACCGTGGCGGGAATCCTCGATGCCGACGCCGCGCTGCAGCGCGCCGACTTCCGGGCCGAGGAGCGGGCGTTCTCGCTGATCGTGCAGCTTGCGGGGCGTGCCGGACGCAGGAAGGGGGAGCCGGCCACGGTGGTGGTGCAGGCGTGGGAGCCCGCGGCGCGTGCCGTGCAGTTGGGCTCGCGGCACGCCGTGGAGGAGTTCCTCGATGGCGAGGTGCAGCGCCGCGCTCCCCGTGGCATGCCGCCCCACGGCCACCTGCTGCGCGTGGTGGTGGAGGGCGAGTCGAAGCAGCGGGTGGCCGAGGTGGCCGATGAGCTGGCCGAGTCGCTGGCGCAGGCCGACCCGTCGATCGCCGTGCGCGGTCCATCGCGGCTGCACCGCCTGCGGGGGCGCAGCCGGCGGGCGATCCTGCTGCAGGCACCGCGTTCGTCGTCGCTCACGGCAGCGGCACGGCGCGTGCTCGATGCGCCGAAGGGCCCCGCATCGCGGTCCGGAGTGCGGATCGGGGTGGACGTGGACCCGCAGGACACCTGAAAAGGCGGGTCTGATCCCGCTACCCTGCCCCCGGCCCGAAATCCCTACCTGAGGTCATCCCGATGCCTGCTCCGCGAATCTTCGCGTCCCAGTCCGAGCCCCGCGCCCAGTGGACCCACGTCCTGGCGTCCGTACTCGCCCTGAGCGGTGCCGCGCACCGCACGGCGCTCATGCGCGAGTTCCTCGATGAGGACATCGAGGCCGTCGACACGGCCATCGTGCGCGAGTTCGCCCCCGCGGGCGATGACGTCATCGACATCGTGGTGCAGGACCGCGACAAGGCGTGGGTGCTGGCCGTGCAGACGTCGCTGACGTTCCAGGGCGACATCGCAGACCGCCTGAAGCTCGCTGCAGGGGCCTTCCCGGACTACGGTCGCGTCATCGTGATGGGCATCACCGCCGACCGCAAGCCGGGCCCCTACATGGATGCCGTCGCCGCCTCGGGTGCCGAGACGCGCTACTGCTCGTGGCTGCGCGTGCGCGACTGGGTGCAGGAGCGCCCGGAGCGCGGCAAGGCCGAGGGCGTCGACCTCGCCGTGCTGCAGCAGGCCGAGTACTTCCTCACGCCCAACGTGGCCGAGCTCTACCGCCTCGAGGACATCGTGCCCACCGTGCCGCTCGAGGCCCGCGAGGCCGTCACCGCGGCGTTCTTCGGGCTCAACGACCTCTCGCCGGCCCCGCGCATCGACCAGGCGCCCGACGGCGCCACGGCGATCTTCCCGCGCACCGGCGACACCAAGGCCGAGCTCATCATCAGCGGTGGCAGCGCACGCCTGGCCCTCGAGGGCCGGGGCGACGTCGCCATCGCATCCGATGCCGACTGGGAGGCCGCCGCGTCGGGCACCCTGGCCGAGGCCCGCCGCATCCTCCCGAGGAAGAGGTAGCCATCACGGCCGGCGCGGGCGCCACGCGCGGCACCGTCGCCGGCCCCTGGGCCGTCGGCGAGCCCATCGCCCGCGGCGGCCAGGCCACCGTGCACCTCGCCACCCACGTGTCGCTGGGTCGCGAGGCGGCGATCAAGGTCTTCCACCCGCACGTGTGGGACGACCCGGCATTCCGCGTGCGCTTCCGGCGCGAGTGCGAGGCGCTCATGGCCCTGGAGCACCCCAACGTGATCCCCGTGGTCGATGCCGGTGAGACCGACGGCACCGGCTGGATCGTGATGCACCTGGCCCGTGGCGGAACGCTGGCCGACCGCCTGGCCCAGGGGTCGCTGCACCCCGACGAGGCGCTGGCGATCCTGCGGCAGGTGGCGTCCGCCCTGGACGCCGCCCACGCCGAGGGCCGGCTTCACCGCGACGTGAAGCCCGAGAACGTGCTGCTCGAGCCCGACGGCCATGCATGGCTCGCCGACTTCGGCGTGGCCCGCGCGGTGGGCAACACCACCACCGTGCCCGGGCAGATGATCGGCACGGCCGCCTACATGGCCCCCGAGGTGATCGCGGGAGGACGGGCGCGACCCGCGGCCGACCTCTACGCCTTCGCATGCATGGCGTTCGAGTGCATGACCGGACGCCGCCCCTTCCCCGACGGCGAGGTGGGCACCGTGCTGTTCGCGCACCTCGAGCGCACGCCGCCGCGCGCCCGGGCGATTCGCCCCGATCTTCCGCGCCGCGCCGAGAAGGCCCTGCAGGCCGGTCTGTCCAAGGACCCGCGCGATCGCCCGGCAAGCGCCACCGCCCTGGTGGATGCCCTCGAGGCCGCGATGCCCCGCGCCGACGCCACCGTGCCCTACGGCACGCTGCCGCCCGCCACGGGTGGTCGCCGATCGGGCGGGCGCAGCGCACGCGCCAGGTTCCGCCGCCCCCAGGGCACGCCCGGCGCACGGCGTCGCGGAGCCGGGGTGGCGTCGCTCGCCGTGGCGTCGGTGCTGCTGGTGGGCGGGTCGCTGGGCGCCTTCGCACTGATGAACGCGTCGGGTCCCGAGGCGACGACGGCCCCGGCGCGCCCGCCGCTGCCGTCGATCCCCACGCCCGACGGCGAGGTGACCGGCAGCGATGCCCCGCAGGGCGCCGTGCCCGGCACCACCACCGCCGACCGCGTGGCCGCGACGTCCCTGCCCGACGCCAGCGCCTTCGCCGTGAACCCGGCACCCGGTCGCACGGCGGCCGGCATCGCCAGCGCGCTCGTGGCGCAATTGCAGGCCCGTGGGCTCACGGTGAACGAGGTGGGCCTGGAGGGCGACGGCACCATCGCGGTGGCACGGGCACAGGCCGACTTCCTGCAGCTGGGCGACACCTGGGCCATCGCGCAGGTGCCCGGCGCGCGCGCGGGCGCCCCCGACCGCGTGCTGGTGTTCCGCGGCAGCAACGGGGCGCCGGCCCGATACGCCGAGGCCGTGTCGGCCACCCGCCCGGCCACCCTCCTCGCGCCACGCTAGGCACCGCCCTGGGTCGGGGCATTGCCCCTGCGGATGCGCGCTGCGCGAAGACATGCCGGGGGGTCTGCGCGCAAGCGCCCCGGTGGTAGCCTGACGACATGGCGCGACGCTCCTTCGACGACCCCGAGCGCGAGTCGGCACGCCTCGCCGCGCTCGAGTTCATCCGCCAGTACGGCGACCCCGTGCTGCGCACGCCCGCGGACCGCATCGAGGTGTTCGACGAGGCCCTGGTGGCCGAGGCGCACGAGATGGTGCGGCTCATGGCGGATGGCCGGGGGGTGGGGCTCGCGGCGCCGCAGCTCGGTCGCCTGAGGCGCCTGATCGTGATCCAGCCGTACGAGGACGAGCCCGCCCACGCGCTGGTGAACCCCGAGATCATCGATCGCAGCGACGAGGAAGAGGTGGCCACCGAGGGCTGCCTGTCCATCGGCGAGGTCAACGTGGAGGTGTCGCGCGCGGTGCAGATACGCATCAAGGCGCAGGACCTCAACGGCACGGAGTTCGAGGCCGACATCGAGGGCTTCGCCGCGCGCGTGGTGCAGCACGAGATCGACCACCTCGACGGCGTGCTCATCCTCGATCGCGCCACGCCCGAGGATCGCCGCGCGGCCCTGGCGGAGCTGCGCGACTCGCTGCTCCCGAGCGCGTAGGCGGACTCACCCATGAGGGTCATGTTCGCGGGCAGCCCCGCGCCCGCTGTGCCGGTGCTGCAGGCGCTCATCGATTCGCGCCACGACGTGGTGCTGGTGATCACCCGTGAGGATCGTCCCCGGGGCCGGGGCCGCACCCCGGTGCCGACCCCCGTGGGGGAGGCCGCCGCCGCGGCGGGGATCCCCACGCTCAAGCCCGCCTCCATCAACGCGCCGGAGTCGCTCGAGGTGATGCGCCAGGCCGACGCCGGGGCGCTCGTGGTGGCGGCGTTCGGGCAGATCCTCAGGGACGGCGTCCTGGGCGGCTGGCCGTGCGTGAACGTGCACTACTCGCTGCTGCCCGCCTACCGCGGTGCCGCGCCCGTGGAGCGCCAGTTGATGGACGGGGTGGAGGAGACCGGCACCACCATCATGCTCATGGACGCCGGGCTCGACACCGGCCCCATCATTGAGGCCGTGCCGGTGCCCCTGTCGCGTGATGACGACGCCGGTGCACTGCTGATGAAGATGGCCGAGGCCTCGGGGCCCGCCGTGGTGCGTGCCCTCGACGCCATCGAGGCCGGAACGCTCGCGAGCGTGCCGCAGCCCGACGAGGGTGCGTCGCTCGCGCCGAAGATCACCGACGACGACCGCCCGATCGATCCGTCGCGACCGGCCGTGGCGATCCGCGACCAGGTGCGTGCCCTGTCGCCGCACATCGGCGCCACCCTGGGCATCGACGGGCAGCAGTTCAAGGTGTGGAAGGTGAAGCCCACCAATGCCGCCGCGGTGCCCGGCCTGGTGCGCGACTCCGGTCGCCTGGTGCTGGGCACGGCATCGGGCGGGCTCGAGATCGTGGAGCTGCAGCCGCCCGGAAAGGCGCGCATGCACGCCGACGCATTCCTCAGGGGGTATCGCGGTGAGCTCGCGCTCACGACCCCGTAACCCCCGCGAGCAGCGCGCCCAGGCATCGCACGCGCGGCGCATCGCGCTGGGCGTGCTGCACCGCGTGGACGAGGGCGCCTACGCCGACCGCGCGCTGACGGCCGAGTGCGCCCGGGCGCGCGTGGAGCCCCGCGACCGCCAGCAGGCGCAGCGCCTGGCCTATGGCACCGTGCAGATGCGCCGGCTGCTCGACTGGCTCATCGACGGCGCGGCCGAGAAGCCCGACCGCATCGAGCCGCCGGTGCGCGACGTGCTGCGCCTTGGCGCATACGAGATCATCTCGTCCGACGGCACCCCCGACTTCGCCGCGGTGAACGAGGCGGCCACGCTCGCACGATCGCTGCCCGGGCCGCGCGGCAAGGGCAGCGCCCGCGCGGGGCTGGTGAACGCCGTGCTGCGGCGCATCGCCGCCGAAGGCCCGGCGCGCATCGCCCAGATCGACCCGGCAGACGTCGCCCTTCGCCACTCGTTCCCCGACTGGATCGCCCGCGGGCTCGTGGATTCCCTCGGGGCCGCCGATGCCGAGGCCGTCATGGCCGCGGCCAACACGGCGCCCGAGTCGGCCGTGCGCTGGAACACCCTGCGCGGCCCGCGCGAGGCCCTGGAGGCCGAGCTGCCGCCGTGGCACGGCGACGCGCTCATCCCCGAGGCCATGGTGCTCGAGCAGCCGTTCGCGCTCGAGGACTCCGCCGCCTGGGCCGAGGGCCGCGTGATGGCCCAGAGCCGCGCGTCGATGATCCCGGCCCGTGCCCTGATGCCCCGGCCGGGGGAGCGCGTGCTCGACCTCTGCGCGGCGCCGGGGGCCAAGGCCACGCAACTCGCGGCGCTGGCCGACGGCCGGGCCGAGATCGTGGCCGTGGAGCTGCACCCGGCGCGCGCGCGGGCGCTGCGCGAGCACGCCGAGCGCATGGGGGCGTCGATGACGGTGGTCGAGGGGGACGGCCGCGAGGTGGATCTTCCCGGCGGGCCGTTCGACGCCGTGCTGGTGGACGCCCCCTGCACGGGCACCGGCGTGCTGGCATCCCGCCCCGATGCCCGCTGGCGCCGCCGCGAGGAGGCCCTGGCACCGCTTGTGGAGATCCAGCAGGGGCTGCTGTCGCGCGCGCTCGATGTGGTGGCCCCCGGCGGGCGCGTGGTGTACTCCACCTGCAGCCTGCTGCGCGAGGAGGACGAGGACGTCGTCCGTGCCTCGGGGGCCGAGGTGGACGACCTCGCGGGGGAGTTCCCGGGCATGCAGTCGCCCGACCTGCCGGGCACGCTGCGCCTGCTGCCCCACGTGCACGGCACCGACGGATTCTTCGTGGCCAGGCTCCGGGGCCGATAACCTGCCGCCGATGCCCGAGATGCCCGCCACTCCCGCGGTGTGCCCCTCGCTGATGTCCGCCGATCCGCTGCGGCTCGGCGAGCAGGTGTCCGCGCTCCTCGATGCCGGCGCCCGCGTGTTCCACGTGGACGTCATGGATGGGCGCTTCGTGCCCAACCTCATGCTGGGCACCGAGACCACCCGCGGCGTCGCCGGCATGGTGCGCCCCCGCGGCGGCCGGGTGGATGTGCACCTGATGGTGCAGAACCCGCGCGAGGCCGTGGAGTGGTACGCCCCGCACGCCGACATGATCAGCATCCACGTGGAGGCCGACCCGCACCCGCACCAGATCCTCGGCGAGATCCGCGAGGCGGGCTGCCTCGCCGGGCTGGCCATCAACCCGGGCACGCCCATCGAGGTGGTTGCGCCGCTGGTGGAACGCCTCGACTATGTCAACTGCATGGGCGTGAACCCCGGCTTCAGCGGCCAGTCGTTCATCCCCGAGACCCTCGGGCGACTCGGCGCGCTTCGCGACCTGCTGCCCCCCCGCGTGGCCGTGCAGGTGGACGGCGGCATCGGCCCGGCCAACATCGGCGATGCCCGGGCATATGGCGCCGACCTGCTGGTGTCGGCATCGGCCATCTTCGGATCGGACGACCCCGTGGCCGCATACGCCGACCTGGCGGAGCGGGTCGCATCGGCGTGAGCCCTCCCGGGCGTCCCACCACCGTCGAGCGCACCCAGCTCATCCGGGCGTGCGAGCTCGCGGCGCGCGGTCGTGGTCATGTGAGCCCCAACCCCGCCGTGGGGGCCGTGCTGCTGCAGGGCGAGCAGGTGGTGGGGGAGGGCTGGCACGAGGGCCCCGGCCTGCCGCATGCCGAGCCCGTGGCCATCGCGGCCGCCGGCGATGCCGCGCGCGGCGCCACGCTGGTGTGCACGCTCGAGCCCTGCAGCCACACCGGTCGCACGGGTCCGTGCACGCAGGCGGTGATCGACGCCGGCATCACCCGTGTGGTGGTGGGCGCGCTGGACCCGCTCGAGAGGACCCGCGGCCAGGGCGTGCGCCTGCTGGAGCAGGCAGGCATCGAGGTGGCGGTGGCCGATGGCGAGGACGCCGTGCGCGCGCGCGAGGTCGCCTCGGCGTTCCTCACCTGGGCGGGCACCGGTCGCCCGGAGGTGATGCTCAAGATGGCCGCCTCGCTCGACGGCCGCGTGGCCACGCGCACCGGCAACACCCGGTGGATCTCCGGCCCCGAGGCCCGGGCGCTGGTGCACCGCTGGCGGGCCGAGAGCGACGCCGTGGCGGTGGGCATCGGCACGGCCATGGCCGACGACCCCATGCTCACCGCCCGCGAGGTGCCCGTTGCCGATGGCCGCGCGGCCCTTCGCGTGGTGCTCGACCCCCACGCGAGGCTTCCGCTCACGAGCGCGCTGGTCGCGAGCCTCGCGGAGGCTCCGGTGCTGGTGATCGCCGGGGCCGCGGCCGACGCCTCGCGCGTTGATGCCCTGCGCGCCGCGGGTGCCCAGGTGGATGTCACCGAGGCGGGGCATGGAGCGGAGTTCCTCGCGCAGGCGATGGACGCGCTGGGGCAGCGCGAGGTGCAGTCGCTGCTGGTGGAGGGCGGCCCCACGGTGGCCGGCGCCATGCTCGAGGCCCACCTGGTGGACGTCCTGGCGTGGGTGGTGGCGCCCATGGTCATCGGTGGCGACGGCGCCCCAATGGCGGCACGGGGGCACGGTGCCGACCAGATCGGCGACGCCCCGCGCATCCGATCGCCCCGCGTGGAGCGCCTCGGCGATGATGTACTGGTGATGGGCCGGTTGCGGCCCGTTCCCGGGGAGGGCTGATCAGGTGTTCACGGGTCTCGTGGAGGAGATGGGCACGGTGCGCGAGCGCACCCCGAGCGCCGCGGGCGCCCGGCTGGTGATCGCCTGCAGCGCCGTGCGTGACGGGCTGGCCATCGGCGACTCGGTGGCCGTCAACGGCGCGTGCCTCACCGTGGTGGAGATGGGCGACGACTGGTTCGCCGTGGATTGCGTGGAGGAGACGCTCCGCCGCACCTCGGTGGGCGACCGCCAGGCCGGTGACCGGGTGAACCTCGAGCGGGCGATGCGCGTGGGCGATCGCCTCGGCGGGCACATCGTGCAGGGGCACGTGGACGGCACCGGCACGGTGCGCGCCATCGCGCCCGAGGGCGACGGCGTGCTCATGTCGGTGGCCGCCCCCGACGAGGTGCTGCGCTACGTGGTGGAGAAGGGCAGCGTCACCGTCGACGGCGTGAGCCTCACGGTGGCGTCGCGCGAGTCGGATGCCTTCACCATCGCCCTGATACCGCACACCATGGCGATGACCACCCTGGGACCCGACGCGGTCGGCCGTAGGGTCAACCTCGAGGCCGACGTGGTGGCAAAGTACGTGGAGGCGCTGGTGCGCCCGCACGTCGATGGGGGAGGCCCCTCCTGAGCACCCAGACCACGCCGTTCTCCTCGATCGAGGAGGCCATCGAGGACATCCGCGCCGGCCGCATGGTCGTGGTGGTCGACTCCGAGGACCGCGAGAACGAGGGCGACCTCGTGATCGCCGGGCAGTTCGCCACCCCCGACGCGGTGAACTTCATGATCACCCACGGTCGCGGCCTGGTGTGCCTGGCGCTCACCGAGGAGCGCTGCGAGCACCTGGGGCTGATGCAGCAGGTGAAGCGCAACGAGGCCCCGCTGGGCACGGCGTTCACCGAGAGCATCGAGGCCCGTGAGGGAATCACCACGGGCATCAGTGCGCCCGACCGCTCGCGCACGATCATGGTGGCCATCGACCCCGACTCCTCGCCGGGAGACCTGGTGAAGCCGGGCCACGTGTTCCCGCTGCGGGCGAAGTCGGGCGGGGTGCTCGAGCGCGCGGGCCACACCGAGGCCGCGGTCGACCTTGCGCGCATGGCCGGGCTCATCCCCGCCGGGGTCATCTGCGAGATCATGAAGGACGACGGCGAGATGGCCCGCGTCGATGACCTCGTGGCCTACGCGCAGCAGCATGGGCTGCGCATGATCACCATCACCGACCTCATCGAGCACCGCCGGCGCACCGAGCGGCTCATCGAGCGCGGCGCCGCCGTGCCGCTGCCCACCGAGTTCGGGGAGTTCACGGCCGTGGGCTACACCTCGCTGGTGGACGGCAAGCACCACATGGCGCTGGTGAAGGGCGAGGTCGCGGGCAAGGAGAGCGTGCTCGTGCGCGTGCACTCCGAGTGCATGACCGGCGATGTGTTCGGCTCGCTCCGCTGCGACTGCGGCGACCAGCTGCACGCCGCCCTGCGCATGATCGAGGCCGAGGGCCAGGGCGTGCTGCTCTACATCGCGCAGGAGGGCCGCGGCATCGGGCTCATCAACAAGCTGCGCGCATACGAGCTGCAGGATGCCGGCCGCGACACCGTGGAGGCCAACCTCGAGCTGGGCTTCCCGGCCGACCTTCGCGATTACGGCATCGGCGCGCAGATCCTGGTCGACCTCGGCCTCAGCACCATCCGGCAGCTCACCAACAACCCCAAGAAGATCGTGGGGCTCGAGGGCTACGGCCTCAAGGTGGTGGAGCGGGTGCCCATCGAGGTGGAGCCGGGCGACCACAACGCGCGCTACCTGCAGACCAAGCGCGACAAGATGGGGCACATGCTGCACCACAATGGTCTCGACCTGGAGAGTCCCGAGTCGTAGTCCCGTGTTTCCGCTGACCGCTGGCGGAGCATGTCGTGCGGACTCGCCCATATGATCAGCGCGAGTTCCCCCAGGGAGGCCCCCACGTTGGATCACGCGGTCACAGGCAGTGCGCGGGCGTGGCGAGTAGCCGGGG